>JAGPIS010000100.1 GCA_018054835.1 Breznakibacter sp.
CCAATCTCCCAAGCCAGCACCTTTTGCTCTTCCTCCTGCTTTATCAACAAAGCATAAAGGTTGACAATATTCTGTGCCTTCTTCTCGTGCTTGATGTATTCCGATAAATCCTGATAATTCTGGCGGGCTGTTTCGAGGTGATAGCGGTTCTTATCCAGGTTTATCTCAAAGGCCTCATCGCTCAACGAGTTAATAATGGTCTTTTTAATGAAATCGCCATCGAGCGATGAATTCAGGAATATATTGGAAATGGTGCGGGGGATGTTGTGGTAGCTTTGGTTTTGCATCAGGCTGTACCGGCGCATGCCCTTGTCAGCACCATAAATGATGTCGCGGTATTCGGTGAAGTTATAAATGGGGCGACTCACCTTATAGCCTTTCTCTGCCGCCTTAATAACCACCTCGCTTTCGGGCAATGCCTGTCGGTTGCTGATGATCAGGTCGGGATGGTAAGGACCATCAATAAACCTGAAGCATAAACGGGTTTGCTTTTTATACAGCCAGGCGCAAAAGGATTGGCTTCCCCGGCTGATTTCATATAGGATATAGGAATCGGCAAAAGGGAAATAATATTCGGCAAAGGGCTTTTTCTCTTTGGCAATGCCCAGCTTGCGCGAATCGGCATTGTAGAAGAATAGGATGGCTCGCAAAATGGTGCTTTTCCCGGTTCCCTGAGTCCCTATAAAATGGATATTCCCATCGAGCCTAACCTCCTGGAAATCGACATTGCCGCTGTTTACAAGTATGATGCGTTTTAACTGATTCATGATCGTTTAGTTGTTGTCCTGCTCATCGTCTTTTTCGTGGATGTTGACAGCCATCACCAGCTGCTCCATATATTCCCAGGCATCCAAAATCTTCCAGGTTTGCTCCATCTCATTTTCCAATTCGATGAAACCCTCTTTCTGCATCTCCCTCAGCAAATCATTGAGCATCTCGTGGTAGGCCTTGGTGTTGGAATATTGTTTCTGAAGTTCTTGCAACTGCTCCTTGAGGGCAATGTTGACCTCAATCTGAGGCAAAATATCGTAGGGCGAAAAACGGGCACCCCGGCAGAGATCCTTCCTAAAGGTGGTGAAAAATGCCAGGATATTGAGCCAACGCAATGCCTTTTCTATTTTTCCCTCAATGCTCTGATTGCTTTCGAGGAGACGCGAAAAATAGTAATAGTTGTTGCCACTCTCCAGTTGGAAACCCATCTCTTCAAATTTAGCCGCCAAATCATCAAAGTGCTCTTCTATATATTGATACAAGTAACGCCTGCTTGCATCCACTGCATTGGAACAGACAAACTGCCCTTTCCCAAGGATATCGAATATTTCGGCTGTACGCGTTTTTTCCATAACTCCAATATTATTTGTTAACCCAACCCTGTCAGCGGGTAAAAACTAAGCTCTCTTTCCCGGATAGATGATAGCGTACTCCAACGCCCCATCAACCTGGTAATTATCGGTAAACAAGAAATCGGGCTCATAAAGCGAAGCCAACCGGCAATAAAGTCGGATACGCTCCTTCTTCGAAACCTCCTGACTGAACTGGTGATGCATCACAAATGAAAAGAGGTCGAGATCCTTACCAAGGAACACATCCTTCAATTTTTTGAGATTGACAATCGGCTCCACACTTTGTTGCTCCAGAAAGGCTCCATCGGCCATTTCACCGGCAACATCCTGTTTGAGCAATTTCCTGTTTTTCAATTTCTCTCGCACCCGCAACACCAGCTGCTGTTTGCCCTCATCCTCAAGCATCTCATGGATCGATAAACGGGTACGGAAACTTTCAGTTTTCCGCAACGGCAAATCGTAGTTTGCTGCTGCCTTTTGGTGGAAATTCGTTCGCTCCTTCAGATGGTGTTTATCATGCAGCATCTTGAGCTGCAACACCTTTTCTACCACCAGCACCCTTCTTTCAATATGGTTAAGGTATTCGATGATTTGTTGTTGAATCTCAATCAGATTGTGAAAGCTGTCGTTCAATGCCATCCTCAGTTGGTGCACAATCATCAACAGTTCATCGTCGGCAGCCGACTTGAACAGCAATTCATCGGCCAACAGCCGCTCAACCGTCCTGATGACCCCTTCCAATGCATCGCGCTGGCTTCGGACATCATTGAGCTTCTCCTTTTTAATCTCAAAATTGGTTTCTGTTTTATAAGTCTCATCCGTATTGTTGCGCAAAGTTTTAACATTCATAAGAGTGATTCGGATGATGCTGCGCAAATTCTTCTTGATCTTGACCAAATATTGGTCCCGCTTCGAAGAAACCCGTTCCTTGAGGAAATAGGACTGGTTATTTTTAATCTGATTGAGATGATCCTGTATATAAAGCACATGGACATCTTCATCCACCTCCAGGAAATCTTCGAAAAACTCTTGCAAACGGGTGTCCAGGCTCAACTGCGACTGGTTGCGGAACAACATGCCATAGGCCGCCAAGCGCTCCAGCTTGTCCGTATCATCGTCAACCAGCGGCAACACCATCTCCTCCTGTACATGGTACATCCTTTTGTCAAAAAGGGTGGAAAAAAGGTTCCGGTTCCGGTACAACTCTCCAATAAGATCGTTGATGGTATCAAATCGTGGCATAATAAAATTGTCTGTTAGCAACAAATATATCAATTATCCATTAACATTCAAAAGATGAAATGCTTATAGAACCAACTGTATTAAGAAGATAATTCAATACATAAAAATTACTTTCATCATCCTTTGATTTTTTATTGCCCTTTTGTTTGTTTACTTTGCTTTTTATCAAAAACTGGAAACTATTCAACAAAAACACACAATAATGCTCAAAAAGAAAATTGCCATCGTGGGATGCGGAAAATTGGCCACCATTGTTGCAAAGGCGTTTACCAATGGGTTGTTGCACGATTACGCAATTGTAGGAGCCTACTCACGGAGCTTGACCAAAGCTGAAGAGATTGCAAGAATCGTGAACAACACCGACGGAAATAGTTGTTCAGTTTGCCACTCATTTGAAGAGGTGATGGCGCTGAAACCCGATTACATTGTGGAAATGGCCTCCCCCACAGCACTTAAGGAGATAGCCAGGGTAGCCCTCGAAAATGGCGCCTCCATCATCACGCTATCCATCGGTGCCTTGGCCGATGAAGCCTTCTACCGACAGATCGTTGAGGTTGCCCGTCAAAACAACACCCGCATCCACATTGCTTCGGGCGCCATTGGCGGCTTGGATGTGCTGCGAACAGTATCGCTTATGGGGGATTGCGAACTCAACTTCGACACCTGCAAAGGCCCCAACTCGCTAAAAGGAACGCAGGTTTACGATGATCAGTTGCAAACCGAGCAAAAGAGTGTGTTCGAGGGATCGGCCAAAGAAGCCATCCAACTCTTCCCCACCAAGGTCAATGTGGCAGTGGCGGCCTCCATCGCTTCCGTGGGCCCCGCCAACAGCAAAGTGACCATCACCTCCATCCCTGGATATGAAGGCGACGACCACCGCATCACCATCAAAAATGATCAGGTTCATGCGGTGATCGACGTTTACAGCAGGACGGCCGAAATTGCCGGATGGTCGATGGTCAACACGCTGCGCAACATCGCCTCGCCTATCGTTTTTTAAGATATTCCGAGATATTCGCCAGGACTTTTTGGCTCAACCGGCCAAAGGCCTGGCGCGTTCTTCCCGACGAGACGCCCATGCAATGGACATTAGGATGCTGCAGCAAATCGGCGTTGCCCAAAGCACCTGCCGAATCGCAATAAAAACGGTTGTCCCCGTCGATCCATTGAATAAAAGGATCGGACGCCCAGGCAGGCGACAACCCAACATTGAACAAGATCTTATGGCTCCCCAAATGCTGAAACTGCTCTTCGTACAACAGGACGGTGTTCTTGTTCAAGCAGGTCACCACCACCTCGCTCTCGGCCAACAGTTCATCCAGGTTTAGAAACCGGTACCCTTTCTGGTTGGCCTCTGCCTTTTCGGAACGGGAGAAATAGGTTATCCGGGCGCCCAAGAAGGATAACGCATCGGCAATCATGCCGCCAAGTTTTCCAAGCCCCACGATGCCCACCTTCAACCCGGTGATTTCGCGCGACGATCCTTCCCTGGCCGTTATGGTATTACCGTGGTTGTCCACCCCAAAGCCATGCAGGCACCTCACCAATTCGCTGATGACATACTCCACCACTCCCTCGTCACCATAATCGCGGATGCCGGTCACCGTAATGCCCCTCCTGGTGGCATAAGCAATGTCCACATTGGCGCTCTCGGGGGTGTAGAGGGAGCAGCACATGCCAATATATTTCACATTGGGGCACTGACTGAGCGCCTCAGCACCCAAGTTGGAGGTGTAACTCAACAGCACCGCATCGGCATCACCAATGCGCCTAGCCATCTCATCCGCATCCGCAGGAATATCATCATACTTAACGATCTGTTGTGCATATTGGCACAAATCCTTTTCAGCCCAGGGCTCCAACCCCACAGGCTCTATCATGACAAGTTTTTGGAACATGGTATGTGATTATAAGTTTAATTTGATCAGAAAGGAAGCCGACTTAACCAAATGGCCATGAATCGGTCGTAAACAATGTATCCATCGGCTGTCTTGTAGATCAATTCGTTGACGATTAGTTTTTTCAGTGCAGAATTGACACTACTGGCCGCTTTCAATTTATATTGAAGGATAAAACTCCCCGAATTAATCTCTTTAACACAACCGGCTTTGGCAACAGCCTTGAGCAGATTGACATTGCCCGCAGTGTAGGCTGCCAATAGATTCTCATAACTATAGGTTGATTCGGCTATGACCTCTTCGATGGCGTAGTTGACCAACTGCGTATTAATCGGTTCCCCATAAGCGTGCAACCGGTTAAGCAACACCTGAATGTACCAGGTATGTCCATCAAACATATCATACAGATAATCAAATGTATTTTCATCGAGCTCGCGTCCTTGTTGTTTAAAAAAACCCTTCGCAAAGTGGTAATATTCCACTTTATCAATTCGGTCGATCGAAAGCGTTTGAGTACTTTGATAAAAGGGTCGCTTTGCTGAAAGAAACATCTCCTGCATAACATGTTGTTTACTTCCTGCAAAAATGAAATTGATCATGGGGATAAACTGAATGTAGGAACGCAATAGTGCCTCTACGCCTTTTTCAGGATACTCGGCAACCTGCTGAAACTCATCGATGGCAATATAACAACGCCTTTCGGAGGATTGGAGATAATCAAATATCTCTTTGAGTGTGGTTTGTTCCGATGACGGAGAAATATCAATTGTGACCTTTGGTGTGCCGGTGAGCTCATCGAAGGTGAACACAGGGCGACAACTTTTTAAAAACTGGCTCACCCTATTAAGGGCCTTTTGTGGTGCCGAGTCGAGCTTACCTAGCACCGTAGAGGCAAACAGCCGGATGAAGTCGCCCAAATTTTGAGTGGCGTAGATGTCCATATAAATAGTTACCACATCGGACTGCTGTTCGCACAACTTGTGGAATACGTTTTTGATGAGCCCTGTTTTACCCATACGGCGAGGTGCTATCAAGGTGATGTTTCTTTCATTGTGCAGGGCATTCAACATCGTCTCTGTTTCCCGACTCCGATCACAGAAATATTCTGGACTATAATATCCTGTAATCAAAAATGGATTATTTGGCTTCATATTTTTACACTTTTCAAGTTACGCTAATTACGTTACGTAAATTACGCTATAAAACTTCAAACCACCAAATTTGCCACCGGGAACCTTGTCAAGAAATCTATAGTGCAGCATTCAGTTAGCTGATTTACAACAAGATCACCAAGCAACAAACTCTGCAGCCCGGGTCTTATTGACCAGCGAACCATTGCGTTTGCCGGAATAATCAGAATAAGAGGAGAACTCCCAATCTTCGGGATGTTTCACAAGTCTTGCCTTAACAGGATTCAAGTGTATATAATGAAAACAGGCCTGAGGATACTCTTTTTCGGAGTTGACCACATTAATGCGAGTTCCGAAATGAGCATAGTAAAAGGCAGGAGAAACACCGCTGACAGGATTCAGGCAGACGGCTTTGCTGTTTTTTCGGAACAAGGAACCGGTAGAATGATTCTGCATATTGATAGCCCTGGTATAGGAACGCTGCAGTATTCCTATGGAATCGTTGAACGAACGGAGAAAAACGGTGCCAGTTTGAAGCATTTCAGGAGTCGCATTTTCCCTGTCGATGGGGTAAACAGGATATTCGGTGGTATGCACATAAACCATCAAATGGAAATGATTGGGCATTAAGCACCAAGCCAAAATATCAGCATAAGGGAGAACAAACCGGTTTATTTTCCGCAAGAAAAAAAGATAGTTCTCTCGGGAGAAGAAAATGGACACCCGATTGTTGCCTTGGTTGAAAATATGATAAAGATGACCTGCCTCAAAAAACATGATCGCATCAGTTTTAATCAACTAAAATTAGTGATTTTTTAGTTCATTTAAAACCCCTGCGTGGTGAAACCCCGAATAACCAGTGAAACCCTCCGAATAGCCAGTTCTGCAAATGGGAGGGTTTCACTAGAAGCATGGGTTTCACCACGCAGGGGTTTTGCATTATTTTCCGATACAGAAATTCTTGAAGATATTTCCCAGCACCTCGTCGTTAGAGATGTGCCCTGTAATCTCGCCCAGGTAATAGAGCACTTCGCGGATATCCTGCGACACCAAATCGCCTGAGAGGCCGGAGTGCAACC
>JAGPIS010000010.1 GCA_018054835.1 Breznakibacter sp.
GGGCAAGGATTTCGGTGAGTGTGGCTGTCAAACCGGGACGGTCGGCACCCGAGATGTTCAGTAAAATTATCTCTCTCTCTTTCTTCATGATGAGTTACTATTTTGATGTTATTGTTTCCTGATGATGGGGATTTTTCAGAAACATTAAACTTGTCTCTTTTGTTGCTGGTAAAAGGCTATGGCATTGCCCACTGATTCATGAATGGGCGTGAAGCTCCAGTCCAGCTGTTGGATTATTTTTTCGGATGAATAGAGCGATTGCCCCATGGTTGATTTTATCGATTCGCGGGTCAGTACCGGTTCGCGGCCTGTCATAACGGCAAACAGCCGGTTTGTCATCATGCCCAGCCAAAGCATCCAGCCACCAGCCTCTATGGTTGGGGTCTTAACCTTGAGTTGCCCAGCCATCAGGCCAAGCATTTCGCGCGCACTCTTATTTTCGGCACTCAGGATAAACCGTTCACCATATACCTTGTTCGCCACCAATGCCATCGTGGCTCGTGCAACGTCCATGGCATCCACATAGCCAGTTTTGCCATTGGTGTAAAAGGGTAGGCCGCTGTTGGCCAGCTTGATGATTTTTGAGGTGCTGCTATTTTTTGCCCCAGGGCCAATGATCACCGACGGGTTGACAATCACTGTGTTCAGCCCCTCTTTGGATGCGCGCCACACCTCCATCTCGGCTCTGAATTTGCTGCGTGAGTAGGCGGAGTGTCGGTCGTCGGCTTGCCAGAGGTCTTCCTCGGTGATGGGCAATCCATTGGCAGAATTGCCTAGTGTGGCGATGGAACTGACATGGCAAAACACCCCGACTTTTTTCTCCAGGGCTGCATCCAGCATATTTTTGGTGCCTTCCACATTGATGTTCCACATGTCGCGGTGGCGTGGCGAATGGAAGGAGACCATGGCTGCCGTGTGGTAGATGGTGTCCACCCCCTCCAGTGCGTCGGTGAGGGAATAGTAATCCAGCACATCGCCGGTAACCCATTGGATGCGTCTGTATTGTTCATGCGAGTGGTCGCCGTAGAACTTGAAGATCTCTGCCACCGCCGAAGTGTCGCTTCCAAGCCGTTTTAAGGCCTTTACGGACTGGCCTTCCTTGGTGAGTTGATACAATAGGTGCGTACCCAGTAATCCGGTTCCTCCAGTTACGAATATCATACTAACGCTTTACCAGTTGAACAAAATGGTTTGTTTGATGTCGGGATGTAGGCTCAACGGAACCGGACTGGTACCTGCCACGCTCTCAATCAATTGTTTCTGGTCGGATGTGTAACTGTTTTTTGGGAAAAAGAACGACACCACCACTTCGGCAATCCTTCGGGGATTATCGGCCATAATTTTCGTCACCTCCACACGGGTTCCCTTGATGTCGATGCTATGATCCATGGCCTTGATGCCCATGATGGTCATGATGCAGTTGCCCAAAGCCGTTGCCACAAGATCGGTGGGGGAGAAGGATTCACCCTTGCCGCGGTTGTCGCATGGCGCATCGGTTATCAGGCGCACGCCCGATTGAACATGCGTGTTTTCGGTGCGCAAATCGCCCATATAGGTGGTTTGAACTGTAATCATTGATCTGTTGTTTTGTAACAGGGTGAATATACGGTTTTTTTTGTCACGGTGCTTCAATTGGTTGGCTTCGATGGTGATAAAAATCAGTTTTTCGATTCATTTACAGATTATTGGTGTTGACTGATCCTAAATTTTGATTTTTTTATATCTCTTTTAGGAATGAATTCGCCACCTTTGTATGGGAATAAATTCTTATAAATTTAGATGTTATGTTTTCAGGAATTGTTGAAGAAGCTGCTATAATACGTAAGTTGGAAAACGACAAGGGGAACTTGCACCTGACGCTCGAGTGCTCGTTTACCAATGAATTGAAGATTGACCAGAGTGTGGCGCACAATGGGGTCTGCCTTACCGTAGTGAAGATCGATGGCAACTGCTATACGGTGACTGCCATCCGCGAAACGCTGGAGAAATCGAACTTGGGCAACCTCAAGGTGGGCGATAAGGTAAATCTGGAGCGCAGCATGATGATGAATGGTCGCCTCGATGGCCATATCGTTCAAGGGCATGTCGATCAAACAGCCCGGTGCTTGGAGGTTAAGGAAGCCGACGGCAGCTGGTATTTTACTTTCCAGTATGATATTGACCAGGAAAAAGCGTCCCAAGGCTACATGACCGTTGAAAAAGGTTCGGTTTGCGTCAATGGGGTCAGCCTCACCGTGGTGAATAGCCGCGACGACCGCTTTTCGGTGGCCATCATCCCCTTCACCTACGAACACACCAATTTCCACCAATTCGAGGTGGGATCCATCGTCAACCTGGAATTTGATATATTGGGCAAATACATCAGCCGCCTGATGGCCATTCAGAAATAGTGACCGACCCTGCTTTGGCAGGGTTTGTTATTCATGAGTTTTATCTTTTTTACCCTGCCTGTTTTTTTGTAATTTCGTAAAGCACACTTAATTTTTCGGTTATGATAGCCCTTCTCGAAAATGAATATTTTGCCCTTTTTGTGATTCTTTGCTTGGGATTCATCATTGGTAACATCAAGATCAAAGGCATCTCGCTCGACGTGTCGGCCATTATTTTCGTTTCCCTCTTTTTTGGCCATTGGGGCATTCAGATGCCTGACATACTTGAGAAATTTGGGTTGATTCTTTTCATTTACACCATTGGCTTACAGGCCGGACCCGGTTTTTTTGACTCGTTTCAGAAAAATGGGCGCGATCTGGTGTTGCTCTCTTCGGTTGTGATACTCACCGCAGGATTATTGACTTACCTGTCGGTTGTTTTACTGGGAGTGGACATGCCCATGGCGTTGGGACTTTTTACCGGCGCATTGACCAGTACGCCCGGTTTGGCCACAGCCATCGAGGTGCATAATTCCCCTTTGGTTTCCATCGGTTATGGGGTGGCTTATCCTTTCGGGGTTATTGGGGTGATCCTTTTTGTAAAGCTCTATCCCAAGTTGGTTCGTGCCAATATGAAGAAGGCTGAAGCGGATTACGAAAAGGCGGTTGTTTCGCAACACCCGGTGATAAACTACCTGCATGTTCGGGTGGAGAACGAGAATGTGATCGGTCACTCCTTGCGGGAGCTCCGTTTCCGCACCATGACGCAAACCGTGGTGTCGCGCATCATGCACCATGATGAGGCTGTTGTGCCCACACCGAGCACTATCCTCGAAAAGGGCGACTTGGTGCGAATTGTAGGGACCGATGAGGCGTTGCAACGGGCAGTGGTGCTGTTGGGCAGTGTCACCAAAGAGGAAATCCCTTTGAAGGAGGGCTATACCGTTGAAGCGGTTCTGGTGACCAACAAGGAGGTGATTGGCAAAGACTTGGGCAGCCTCAACCTTTGGCGGAATTATCAGGCCACCATTACCCGCATACGGCGTAGTGGCATCGACTTTACACCAACCCACAACACCCGCCTAATGATGGGCGATAAGTTGACCGTGGCCTGTACCAAGGAGAATCTGAAACAAGTGGCTACCAGTCTTGGCAACGACGATAAAAAATTGAGCGACACCGATTTCTTCCCAATCGCGTTGGGTGTTGTTTTGGGTGTGTTGCTGGGGAATCTTTCCATCAGTTTCGGGCAATCCTTCACCTTCAGTTTCGGACTTACGGGTGGGGTGTTGCTGGTTGCCATGCTTTTGAGCCGCATGGGGCGCACGGGTCCAATCATCTGGACCATGTCGGGGCCGGCCAACCAGTTGTTGCGGCAATTGGGTCTCATGCTCTTTCTGGCTACGGTGGGCACCAAAGCCGGTGCCACCATCGTTGAAACCTACCAGGGGTATGGGTACCAGCTCTTCCTTATTGGTGGAGCCTTTACCTTGATTCCTATGATTGTGGCCGTGCTGGTGGTTTATTTTATGGCGCCTATGAATATCCTCACACTGTTGGGAACCCTCACCGGTGCCATGACCAGCACCCCTGGCCTGGCCGCCGCCGACTCCATGTCCGACAGCAATGCCCCGGCTATTGCCTATGCCACGGTTTACCCGGTGGCGATGGTGTTGCTGGTGATTTGCGTGCAGATACTTAGCGCGTTATAGCAAGCTGTGCAAGTAAGAAAAGGCACTGCTGATTTCGCCGAGCATTATTATATTCACCGATTGTTCTATTAGTTTTGCTATGCTTATGGACTGGAAGTTCCGCCTCTTTTTGCTTCTTTCAATCATTCTTTTTGCCGGATCGTCGAATCTTTCCGGACAGTCGCCTGGCCTGCAGAAAGGGCTGGCTACCTATTATGGCGACAAGTTCCAAGGGCGAAAAACCGCCAGTGGTGAGTTGTTCTGCCAAACCCGATTCACTGCGGCCCACCGCCACTTGCCATTCAATACTTGGGTGAAGGTGACCAATTTAAAGAATTTGCGGGCTGTGGTGGTGCGCATCAACGACCGGGGTCCTTTCCGCAAAGGCCGCATCATCGATCTCTCCAAGCGGGCAGCCTTCGAAATTGGGTTGCTCCAAGATGGCAATACCAGGGTGCAAGTTGAGGTGGTTGACCATCCGCAGGCCGAAGAGCAGTTGCTTAAATATGCCCCTGCCTTGGCTCCGCATCAATTGTTCCGTATCCCCCCGGTTAAGGCTACTCCTTCTTTTTGAAAAGGCTCTTCATTTTGTTGAAGATGTTCTCCTTCTCTTTTTCGCGGTCCTCTTTGCGTGCATCGCGCCGCTCGTCGCGCTCCAGTTTTTTCAGGGTTTTTATGGAGTCGGGGCGTTGCAGCTTGTTGGCAATGCGTTCGATAAAGTTGACCGATGGATCGGTCTCTGAGAATATTTCGCACACCATGTTTCCGGCATACTCTTCGGGAACCTCCTTGAAGGTGGAGGTGTAGTAGTTGTTAAGCATGCCATCGCGCTCCACCTTCTGCATGAAACGGCCAAAGATGGGCATGGCCATATAGGCGCCCTGGCCAAGCGATGTGGTGCGGAAACGAACCACCGGCTGGTCGGCACCAACCCATGCGCCGGCAACCAAGGAGGGTGTGAACCCTACAAACCAACCATCGGTATTGTTTTGCGTGGTGCCGGTTTTGCCGCCCAATTGTGCTGTAATGCCATAATTTGCCCTCAAATTGCGGCCGGTGCCCGAGTTGATAACCTCCTGGAGCATATCCACCATATAGTAGGCGGCATCTTCGGTGTAGGCCGGTTCGTTGGGCTCGGGGCGTTCGTACTTATACAGCACTTTGCCGTTGCGATCGGTGATGCTCACAATGTTTTGGAAGTTTGCAGGCCTGCCGTAGTTTGGGAAGGTGGTGTAGGCTTTCACCATCTCATAAAGCGATATCTCGGCAGTTCCCAAAGCGATGCTGGCCACTTCTGGAATCTTCGATTCTATACCCATCTTCCGAGCCATGCTGATGACGCGGTCAACGCCCACCTGGTTGATGATCCAGGCCGTCACCGTATTTATTGAACGGGCTAATGCACCTTTGATGGAGTAATAACCCCCGTATTTGCCGTCGGAATTTCCCGGCGACCAGTCGCGGTGGTTTGAATAGGTGCGTTTTTCGTTGGCCACATATTGGTTGGGCTCCATGCCATTCATCATGGCAGCGGCATAAACGATGGGCTTGAATGTAGAACCCACCTGCCGTTTGGAGGTCACATGGTCGAACTCCACCGATTTGTGATCTACGCCACCCACCCAGGCCAGTATCTTGCCCGACTGTGGATGCACCACCAGGAAACCTGTGTTAAGCATGCGCAAATAATGTTTCACCGAATCCACGGGTGATATGGTGACTTGTTTATCGCCTTGGTGGGTGAATAGCACGGTGTTGACCGGCGTCTCCATCACCTTCATGATCTCCTCCTCGCTTTTGCCGGCCTCTTTCATGCGCTGGTAACGGGGCGACTGGCGGATGGCATTTCTAAATACTTCGGGGTGCCCCTTCCACGGATCTTTTTTGCCCCAGTGGGCATCGAACTGCTTTTGTACCTGAGCCATGTGCTCCTTCACCGCCTCTTCGGCATAGCGTTGCATGCGCGAGTTGATGGTGGTGACAATCTTCAAACCGTCGGTATATAGGTTGTACTCATCGCCATAAAGGTCGTTGAGGATCTGTTCGGCTTCGAAGCGAACCATCCCTCTGAAATAAGGTGCAATACCCGTATTGCGGTCGATTCGGATGTATTTCACCTGCAAAGGGGCTTTTTGGTACTCTTCCAGCTTCTCTTTTTCTATGAATCCATTTTCGGCCATGCGCCCCAGCACGATGTTGCGGCGTTTCATCGACTTTTCGGGATTCAACCGAGGGTTGTATGCCGTGTTGGCAGCCAACATGCCAATGAGCGTGGCCGCTTGTGGTGGCTCTAACCATTTCGACTTGCGGCTGAAAAAGCGGTGTGCGGCAGCCTCAATGCCATAAATATCCTCCCCAAATGGGACGGTGTTGAGGTAAAGGGTCAATATCTGTTCCTTGGAGTAAATCTTCTCGAGACGGGCTGCAATGAAAATTTCCTTTACCTTGCTCACTGGCAGGGTGAAGATGCCCAGAGACTGGCGTGGATAAAGGTTTTTGGCCAGCTGTTGGCTGATGGTGCTACCTCCGCCTTGGTTTCGGTCGCCCAATAAAACGGTTTTGAACATCACCCGGGCAATACTCATGAAATCGACCCCCTTGTGCTCAAAAAAGCGGCTGTCCTCGGTGGCAACCAACGCGTTGATCACATGGCGCGAGATGTCGTTGTTGTCGATGCTCAAACGGTTCTCGATGAAATAACGCCCCATCAGCACATTATCGGAAGTGTAAACCTCCGAAGCATTGTTGTTTGAAATGTTCGATAACTCCTCGTACGATGGTATCCGGCCAAATAATCCCAAGTAAACCAGTGTGGTGAAAAGGGAAGCCGAAAAGATGCCCGCCATGAATACTTTTAAAAAGTTGAGGCTCCAACGTACCTTCCACGATGGATGGCTGGATGGGAAAAACAGTATTTGCACCAAGGGGTGGCGTTTTTTGCCCGATTTACTTTTGGTGGATGCATTTTTCTTCTTTCCTGTCATGGCTCGCTTACTAAGTTTATTTTCTGAGGGGTGATGTTGTTTCCGTGCCAAAATTAACAAAACTACTTGTGGGTTGATTGATTACACCCTTCTTTTTATTTTTTTTGATGGCATTCATGATGGAACTGTTGCAGAAACTGCTGCATGAAAGCTTTCCGCTCTTCGGCCAACTTGCGCCCCGCTTCGGTTTTCATCATGCCGGGAAGCTTCAGTAGCTTTTCGTGGAAATGGCCGATGGTGGAAGCTTCCGTGTCGGAATGGAATGGCCGCTGCCGGAACCCGCCATAGCTGAATGCGCGGGCAATGCCAATAGCACCCAAGGCATCGAGCCGGTCGGCATCTTGCACAATACAAAACTCGGGGGTCAATGTGGTGGTGATTCCTTTTACCTCTTTGGAGTAGGAGAGGTGCGTGATGATTTCCACAACCTGCTGGCGTTGGCCGGATGAAAAGTCATTTTCCACCAACAACCGGTCCACCTCTCGGATGGCTTGTGCCTCGTCGAAAAACTTGTGGTCGGCCACGTCGTGCAGGATGGCGGCGGCCAACACCACCTCACGGTCGCAAGGCTCGTCACCCATGATGTTGATGGCATGAGTGAGCACCCTGCGGGCATGATCCACATCGTGGCCAGGCTCAGCGCTTGCCAGCTTCTGCGAAGCAAAATCCAAGAGGTTATTTTCTAGTTGGTGGTTGGTCATAATTGCACGATTTCGGTGGTGAGGATGTGGTAAAATTCGTTGTAGGCCTCGGCTGTGATGGCCTGCGGATGGGTCATCAGCAACATGGGCAGGGGTTGGAACCCTTTTTGGTAGGGTGGTTGGCAGTGTTCGTGCTGCGGATTGCCCACAAATCCCAACCGCTCATAAAAAGTCTGGCGCCGGCGGGTGGTCTCATCCACCACATGCTCAATCTCTAAAATGACCGGTTGAGCGGTGCGGCTCAGCAACTCATGCAGTATCTGCGATCCTGTGCCTTGTCCCTTTTGCGATGGATCCACGGCAATGTATTCCAAGTAGCAAAAGTGGGGGTATAGCCAATAGGCCAGCATGGCCACCGGCTTCCCGTCGTTGAAGAACAGCTCGTTGTGGAATTGCTCTTTGGCCAACGCTATGGCGATCCCCTGCATGTCCTTGCGTTCTATTTCTGGAAAACTCTCCTGGTAGAGGTGCCAAAAATGTTGGAACTCCGGCTGGAGGGCCGAAGTGATCCTGGTTTTTGTGAGGTTCATGTTGTTCATATTGGTCATCCGGTGTTATCCGTTTCGACAAATATAAACAATCATCGCCTTACTTGTTTGTTGAAGATGGTATTCTCGGTTTGAAGGCTGTAGGCCACCACCTTCCCTGTATTGTCCAACTCCTTGTCCAACCTGATATCGCTCCCCGACAGGGCATTCAGCATCTTGATGCCGCCCTCCAGCAAGGAGATGTTGCGCGGTGCTTCAGCAACCAATGGCTCTGGCTTGACTGCCTTTTCATTTTGCAATAGTGCCACATAGATTGGCATCATATGGTTGACGCCCATTTCATAGGCATTGATCTTTTTGCCTGGTTGTTGAATTTCCACCCGGCGAGGTTTGATGGGCTCCATGGTCTGCCTAGCTGCCTCCTCTGCCGGTATTTGTGGCGTTTCCTCCCTCACAACGATTGGGACGGGTCGGTTTACCCGGATGGGCGCTTCGGTTGTTTCCGGTTCGACTATTGTTTCTAAAACCGGTTTGCTGGGTTTAAGAGCCGCAATGTTTTCCACCGGCCGGGTTGGAGTTGGTTCGATGGAAACCATTTGTGTCTTAATCTTCTTTTCAACGGGATTTACCAACCACAATGCAGAGGCCAGTATGGCCAGTACGAGAATGGCAGCCACCTGACGTGCCCTTTGCAGGGTAAGTAGCGGCCATATGCCCATCCGTTTGATGCTATTTTTGGCCTCAAATAGCTCACTGCCGGGTTTCAGCCGTGCGTAGGCCATTGTTTTAACCTCTTTTTCGAGCGACGGGTTGGTTGCGAGCAACTCCTGCAGCTGCGCTTTTTCATCCACCGTCAAGCCCTCCTCCAGTTGCTTCACCAGCAGGACGTCGGATGCTGCCAGCCCCATCAGGTCGGGCTCTGTTCTATACAGTTGTTGTTTGTGTTCAAAGGCAGTATGCCCGGCACTCAATGTGATTGGTTCAAAACCATTCCAATCCACTTCAATCTGAGGGTTCTCCCCCAGGAAAAGCATCAGCTCGTCGGTCAACGCTTCGGGGAGGTTGCCTTCGAAATAGTCGAGCAGGTACGCTTCGTAGTTGTTTATATTGATTTTCATACCAACACCTCCATCTTTCCTATGTAATTCTTTAAAAACACCCTGGCTCTGTAGATGTAAACCTTCACTTGCGATTCGTTCAAACCGGTCATTTCGCCAATTTCGGCGTAGGAGTAACCTTCGTAGTCACGCATCATCACCACCATGCGTTGCACCTCGGGCAGCTGAGCCACGGCGCGGTGCAATATTTCGTTGATGTCGCTGTAGCCATGGTCGTAGGTTTGCGCCTTGAAGTCCACCTCGTCCCAGCTGGCCTGTTTCTTTTCGCGCCGCACTTGGTCAATCAGCGTGTGGTAGGCGGTGCTGAAGAGGTAGCTTTTCACCTTCTCGTTCGTCACATTCTGGTGGTTTTTCCATAGTTTCTCGTAGGTGTCCTGCACAATATCGTGCGATTTCTCGCTGTCCTTCATATTCCTGAGGACAAAACGGAATACCGCATCCGAATAGAGATCGACCGCTTTGTTGAATTCGTCGGTTGTCATAGTCTTGGTCAGCGTGCTTTTATTGTGTAGGACGATGGTGTTGATGAAATGTTACAGCCTTCTGAAAAAAAATCAGGCAATGGGGTGGAATGCTTCGGGTATCAGCTCCACCTCGAACCCTCTTGGGCGGGTGATTAGCGTTAACACATCGAACCGAGCCTCTTCGTGCCGGTTGTACTGGTATATGTAGGCTTCAGCGGCATCGGCCAGCAGGCGAATCTTTTTGTTGGTGATGGCGTCGCGCGGGTTCTCCCAGTCGTCGTTGGTGCGGGTCTTCACCTCGATAAACACCAGATGATCCTCCTGCGTGGCCACAATGTCGATCTCCTGATGGTGGTGCCGCCAGTTGCGGTGGAGGATGGTGTAACCTTGCTCCTCCAAGTGGCTGCAGGCAAAGGCCTCGCCTTCTTCGCCCAGCTTGTTGTGCAGTGCCATAGTTTTTGGTTTGTTTATTATTGTAAAGGTATGGATTTTACAAATGGAATTGTTGATTTAAATAATTTGATAAGGAAAACTTCTGCCGATGATGTTCTTGGCCCAAGGAGGGGAAATATTAAATTTTCATGTTTTTTGTATAATATTATAGTGAGTTTGTTTTTTTTGTTATTTTTGATTTTTGTAATTATTATGATTCAACTACTATTGATAAAGTTGAATGCTTCATAATGGCAATTTTTATCATAGAGTTAAAGGCATAGCTTTTATGAGTAATTTTCTTGGTAGTTTTTTGAGTGTTTTAATGTAAAAATGTATGTAATATGAATAAAGTTGCAAGTTTTTTTTTAGTTGTTATCTTGGGTTTTACTTGTTATGAAAGTGATGCACAAGAATTTTTGGAATGGAGAAATTCGTTTGATATTTTTTTGAAAAAAACAGATTTAAATAAAATGAACTTTGTAGATGAGTATATGTATTGTTTTAACAAAACTACATTTACTCAATTCAGGGAAGATGAATTTGAATATCATTCTAAAAAGAAGCAAGAATTCGATCTATTGTCGAAAAGATTGCAGCAGTATAGTGATAGTGCTGGTTATTATATCGTAACTTCTGCCAAGTTTGGGGATTTTGATTTTGATAAAGAGTGTTTTGAGTTTTCTCCTATTGATGTGAATTCTGTGTTGACCTATCGCAATATTGGAAATTATCCAAGCAATGTTAATACTTCAACCAAAATTTTATTATCTTTTGCAAATGGAAATTCTTTTCAAGGGTTGAGTATGCCTGTTGATAGAGCAAAAAGATTTATTGAGTTTAGAAAATCAAGTAATGGTGATATTGACAGAAGGGTGCTATTGAAAGTTTATTTCACAATTGATAAGGATATGGTAGTTGATCGTGTTGGTGATAAGTATTTTACTGTCAATTTAAAGGGGAATATCTCTCAAATAATGGTATTTGATAGTTTTGGGTATAACTTGAAGAAAGGGTCTGGTGAGAGAATAGCTGATGTTAATAAAGCAAAATAGATGTTTTAAAGTTAATTCTGGGAGAGATATCATGTTGGTACTGTTGGCAAAATTTAGCTGGAGGTATTTTAAATTTTGGGTAAAGGAAAGTTTTTAAGCAAGTTTGGGTTATCTGTTTTATAGTCTAAAGTTAGAGAAAGGGTTAACTGTATGAGAATTGCGTAAGCATTAAGTAAATTATTATAGCCGGTCAATAAGGTGTGCAATTATTATTATTGTTATTATTATTTGCTTTTTTGTCTATTTTTAGATGTGTTTAAGTACCATAAAATATTCTATTAACCAATTGAATGATGTCTAAAACACAAATTCTAAAACTCGTGGCCTCTCTTGCCTTGCCTTTGGGGTTGGGCACTTTGGCCGGGTTATTTACCGCCGATGCCATCCCCGGATGGTACGAAACATTAACCCGCCCAACCTTCAACCCGCCCAATTGGGTGTTTGGCCCCGTTTGGACTCTCCTGTACTTAATGATGGGATTTTCTTTCTATCTGATTTGGACGCAGCGGCCAAGCAAAGCGCGTAACCATGCCATCCTAGCTTTTCTGGTACAGATGGCACTGAATTTTGGTTGGAGCTTAATCTTCTTTTACCATAATTTGATTGGCTTGGCCTTGGTTGAAATTATTGTTTTGTGGATCAGTATTGCTGCGATGATTCTTTTATTTTTAAGAATCAAGCCTTTCGCTGCTTATCTTAATATTCCATATTTGTTATGGGTCACATTTGCCACGATCCTCAATGCAGGCTATTATTTATTGAACTGATTTTTTCCTTCTTTTGATGCTCGGGTGTTAAGGATGCCCCGGTTGGCGTATTTCAATAATTACTGTGTGACTGAGATCTTTATCTCATTGAATAAAGCAATATACAGATGGAACACTCGAAAATAAGGCAATTTCTTGGCAAGTACTGGATCTTATTGGCTTTTGTGGCCCTTAAGCTGATTCTGCAATTTGTTTTGGTCAATCCAATTTACGAATTGCACCGCGACGAGTTCTTGCACCTTGATCAGGCCGCGCATCCGGCTTTCGGATATGTGTCGGTTCCTCCATTCACTTCTTGGATGGCTAGTTTCATCTATTTCATGGGCGGCGGGTTGTTCTGGATAAGATTTGTCCCAGCTTTTTTTGGTGCGCTGACCATTGTCTTTGCGTGGTTGATCGTTGAGGCGTTGGATGGGAAATTGGCGGCTAAGGTGTTGGTCGCCTCGACCCTTGTTTTTTCTGTGTATGCGCGAATGAATGTTTTGTTCCAACCCAACTCGTTCGACATACTTGCCTGGACAATGGTGTTTTACTTCATGGTGCAGTATTTTAAAACCAATCAACAAAAATGGTTGTTCGCTTTGTCGCTGATCATCGCTTTGGGGTTATACAATAAATACACCATTGCTTTCCTGTTGGTTGGGCTAATGATCGGACTGCTGCTCACTCCGCAGAGGGGCATATTGGGAAAGAAAGCTATTTTTTATGCCGTAGGGTTGGTGCTATTGCTGTTTTTGCCCAACATCATTTGGCAAATCAGCAACAATTATCCTCTCTTGCATCATATGGCGGCTTTGAATGGGAGTCAACTGGTCAACGTCAGCAGGATCGATTTCCTGATCGACCAAGTGAAATATGGTGTGGTTGGGATTCCCTCATTGGCTGCTCTTTTGGCTCTGATGTTCTATACGCCATTCAAGCCCTACCGTTTCATTGTTTGGTCTTTTATCGCTGTCATGGTAATGTTCACCATGGCTCGTGCAAAAAGTTATTACCCCCTGGGAATTTATCCGGCTCTGTTTGCTTTCGGGAGCGTGTTTTTGGAGGATGTGTTGAAGAAATGGAAGGTTTTTGTCATGGCATCCCTTGCGTTTTTTAGTGTTGCAGCCTTCTTCTTAATTGTCAGGCAGTTGATGCCATACCATGCACCCAATGCGATTGTTGATGAAAAAGAATCATACGAGAAACTGGGATTGCTCCGTTGGGAAGATGGCATTAACCATCACTTGCCACAAGACTTTGCCGATATGCTTGGCTGGCGCGAGATGGCCGAGAAATCACTTTTGGCCTATGAATCGATTCCAAAGGAAGAGCTGTTGAATACATTGGTGTATTGCGATAATTATGGGCAGTGCGGGGCGTTGAATTTTTACAACCGTTCCAAAATGCCACAGGCCAATTCCTTTTCCACCGATTATATCTTTTGGATCCCCAAACAGGAACGGATTAAGAATATACTTTTGGTGGGACACTTGCCCAATCAGGAAATTGTGGATATGTTCAAGGTTGTCAGATTGGTGGGAGAGGTTGAAAATGAATTCGCTCGGGAAAAGGAAACCAAAATATTTTTGTTGATGGATGCTGATCCTAGCTTTACCGAATGGTTCAACCATACTGTTGAAGAAAGGAAAAGGAATTTTGAGATATTCTAGTTTATGGGTTGGCGGATGGCAAAACAACACCTGCCGATGAAAGATCCGTAGTTTTTTAAGCTCATGGCCTCAGTCAGTATTTTGGTGCTCGAGGGGAGTTGGTTCGTCCTATCTCCCACAGCACGCTTTCAGGTAACGCGAACCAATGAACTGCCCCACGATGGCGGTGGCAATGAAGAGCGGGATATAGGCCGATGGGGTGTCCAACCCAATGCGCAAGGGGATCAGGATGGGAATGGAGGCGTGGATGAGCAGCCACCAGGGTAAACTCATCTTCTTATACCGGGCGCGGAATTTTCCCAAAATAAGGTTGATTCCCAACGAGGCTACCGAAACATAAACTACTGCCATCCCTTAAACTTCTTTTTTTGCAAAATAAAGGATAAAATTGCGATTTTTGCAAAATCATCAAAAATGTTTCTGGTGGCATCTCGATTATTTATTTTGCATCCAGAATTTAATTCAAATCAAATCAATTTCAGCCCATGAGTGCATATACCCTGCAAATAGTCGAAACATTGGCAGTTTTCCTGCTGTATCTTATTTTCTTTATTGTTACTAATAACGTGATCAATAATGCTTTGAAGAAGGCACATCTTCAGCGGGCTCGTAGGAAAATCACCATCAAAGCCCTGCATTTATTGGCTACAATTGCTGCCCTGGTTTTGCTGGCCAGCATTTGGGGACTGGAACAAAATGAAATTGCGGTATTTGCCAGTACCATCTTGACGGCCATTGGTATTGCCTTTTTTGCGCAGTGGTCGCTGCTTTCCAACATCACCTCGAGCATCATCCTTTTCTTTACCCATCCCTTGCGGTTGGGCGACACCATTAGGGTGCTGGATAAGGATTCCGCTTTTGAAGGTGAAGTGACCGATTTGACTTATTTCTTTATCCATCTGAAAACAAAAGATGGGGAGATAATCACCATGCCCAACTCGCTGATCCTGCAGAAATCCATCGCCGTGATACCAAAGCCGGAAGGAGAATAAGAAGGTTCGTATGCCCTTGAACGGTATTTTTTGGTGGTTGATAGGTGGAAATAGTTGTTTTGGTGGCTGGTTCCGTGGGTTCAAAAAAAAATGTTTATTTTTGCCACCTCGTTGCCACTGTGCAATGATCCTCGATTTGAACCACTTCATTGTTTTGATACATGTTGAATAAGAAACAACTCTGGAACCTCGTCAAGTTAATCCTGAAAATTACATTTTCGGCTTTGGCCATTGGTTATGTCTTTTCGAAGCTCGATTTATCGGCCATCGGGACGGCCATATTCCGTGCCAACCCTTGGTGGCTTTTGGGTGCCCTGTTGGTTTATGTTGCCTCGCAGTTGGTGAGTGCTTTCCGTTTGAGCAGCTTGTTTGGCGCCATGGATTTGAATGTACCCCACCGTTCTAATATCCGCCTTTATTGGCTTGGCATGTTTTATAATTTTTTCCTCCCCGGTGGCGTCGGTGGCGATGGATACAAGGTTTTTTTCGTCAATAAATATTATAAAACGCCGGTCAAGAGCCTGTTGGCGGCCATATTTGCCGACCGGTTGAGCGGCCTCTCGGTGATCTTGGTTTACCTTCTGGCATTGGTTTATTACATCGAATATTCCTTCCCCTATCAAGGGTTCCTTTTCTTGTTGATCCCCTTGGTGAGTGGCGGTTTTTACCTGTTTCTCTATATTTTCGGCCGTCGGCTCACCAAAGCCTTTTGGCAGGTGAGTGGTTACTCGTTGGTTGTGCAGGGTTTGCAGATGGTGACCGCCATCTTTATCCTGATGTCCATGGATGCCATCACAGCCGAGCAGACGCACGACTACCTATTCTTGTTCCTGCTCAGCAGCATTGCCTCGGCGGTACCCATCACCTTGGGTGGCATTGGGGCGCGCGAAATGACCTTTGCCATCGGCTCACAATACTTGGGCACGAACCAAGAGTATGCGGTGGCATTAAGCTTACTTTTCTATCTGATCTCCCTATTGAGCTCCTTGCCGGGCATCGTCTATACCGTGAAACCCAGCTTGATGCAGCCCTGTTGCGTGCCGGTGGAGGGTTGAGTCGTTTCCGTTGCTAAGGTTTGTTCCTGATGATTATCATGATGGAACGATTTGGTTCCGTTGGCTTTTTTGTTATTTTTGAATCTTTATTTTGAATAGGATGGAAGCAAACGAACAGGAATGGAATGAACTGCTGCTGCGATTGAGCCGGCAGTTCAGGGTGACCGCCAATTACGAATTTATCCTTTTTGTCATTGGGGTTAATGAGCGGGGCAGTGGTTTCCGTACTTACTCCAAGGAGGAGAAGATGGATCTGATGAACTTGGGCAACTGTGTTTTGTTGCACCAGCAGGGGTTCACCCAGCGGGTTGGGGTCGATGAACAGGGCTGGCCACTGTTCGAACCGGTTGATGGCAAACCTCTGCCTCAACAACCCGGTGAAGAGTTTTTCAAACACGCTATGATTGAATTTTTCCGAAATAACTAATAAGATGAAGCAATTATCCATTCTCTTTTTGGTTTTTGTGCTGTTATTATCAGCCTGCAAAAGCAAATCAACCGAAGCCCAACTGGTGAAGGTTTCGACTCCCTATGGTGAAATGACCATCAAATTGTATGATGAAACGCCGCTTCACCGCGACAACTTCAAAAAGTTGGTGGGCGAAGGTTTTTACGACTCCTTGTTGTTCCATAGGGTGATACGTGAATTCATGATCCAGGGCGGTGATCCCGATTCGCGCGGCGCGGTTGCAGGTGCTGCTTTGGGTGAGGGCGATCCCGGTTATACCATCGAGGCGGAAATCAAGTTCCCCAAGTATTTTCATAAACGCGGCGTACTGGCCGCAGCCCGTACTTCCGACCAGGTGAATCCCGAGAAACGTTCAAGTGGCTCGCAGTTTTACATCGTCCAGGGTAAAATCCTCAGCGACGAGGAGCTGGATGCCATTGAAAGTCGCGTGAACAACAATATGAAGCAGCAACTCTTCTACCAGCTGTTGCCACAATTCAACGATTCGTTGGGCTTCTACCAAAAACAAGGGGATTCGGAGAAATTGTCAGCCCTTCAGGCTAGGATCCTCGACTTAGTGGAGAGCGAATATGCCCAAAAGGCGCCTTTCCTTTTCCCCGACTCCATCCGTCAGGTCTATAAAACGGTAGGTGGTACACCGTTCCTCGACAACAGCTACACGGTGTTTGGCGAAGTGGTGGATGGGTTCAATGTGCTAGATAGCATTGCTGCCGTTGCCACCGATGAGCGCGACCGCCCCTTGACGGATGTCAAAATGGGGATTACATTGGTTAATCCATAATTGTTTTAATCCATCAATTTTTACCATGCGTAAACTCTTGCTCTCCATATTATTCCTCTCGTTGGTCTTGCCATGTTTTGCCCAGACTTTTCATGTGCTGGTGAAAACCAATTTTGGTAATATGAAGGTGGTGCTTTACGATGATACGCCAGGACACCGCGACGAGTTTCTGCGGCTGGTGGGGAAGAAGCATTTCGATGGGACACTCTTTTACCGGTCGGTGAAAAATTTTGTGCTTCAGGGCGGGTCATCCGACTCGCGCAATGCCCCGGCCGGAAAACACATCGGGTATGGCGAAGAGGCTGTAAACATCGATTCTGAATTTTCGAAGGAGCGTTTCCACAAGAAAGGAGCTGTATGTGCGCCCCGCCAGCCCGAGAAGATCAACCACTTCAAGTCGTCCGACATATCTCAGTTTTACATTGTTAAAGGGCGGGTCTATACTGACGCTGAGCTCGATAATATGGAGCGCATCCACAACAATCCCATCAAAAAGGAGATCAAGGATACTTATCTCACGCCTTATAAGGCGGAATTGGAGAAGTTGAAGGTCGAGAACCCGCAGCTTTACAACCAGCGGGCCAAGGAAATCAAGGAGAATATGGACATGCAATACCGTCTCTCCGACAAGCTGGAGTTCACGCCCGAGCAGCGCAAGCAATACACCACGCGTGGTGGCACGCCCGATTTGGACAATGAGTACACCGTTTTTGGTGAAGTGGTGGAGGGAATGGCTGTGCTCGACAAGATTGCTGCCGTGCCCGTTGATGCCAACGACCGCCCCGTATCCGATGTGATCATGACCATTACTGTTTTACCTGTTTCAAAATGAAGGCAAAAAGGATTTTTTGGTTTGGATGGTTGATTTTGTTGTGTTTGGGCTGTCAAAATAACGCTAAAAAGCAGCAGAAAGCACCTTCAGTGAACTATTATGAGCAGAATGCGGGTGCTGTTGTCTCCATCCATACTTTCGATCATTTCAATCAGAAGATCAAAGAAGGGTATGGTTTTTATGTGGCGCCCGATCTGGTCGTTACCAACCTGGATTGGTTGCAGGGTGCTTTCAAAGCCCGTTTGACGGCCATGGGTGGGAAGGCTCTTGAGAACATCACAGGCTATATGGCTGTTGATCTTGATAGGAACCTGGTTTTGTTGCATACTGGCAAACGCAATCAGAGATTTTTGAAGCTGGATAGTGTGGCTTTGCCCGACTCCGTTTATAGCTTGTTTACCCGCGAGAAGAAGCTTTTTGTGCTTCGTTCGCCACTGGTTGATTCCGCCTCGCATGGCTATGTGAATGGTGACTTCAATCCCGGAAAACCGCTCTTTAATGGGCGGCATCAGCTGGCCGGCATGGTGCAGCAAAGTGGCGAACGCTTGGCTATGGTGCCCGCTGACTCTTTGTTGAAGTTCCTCAAAACCAAAAACGATGGCGTTACTTCTTTGTATGAGCTTCGTTTGTTGAGTAAGAAAGATTATCCTCACTACTCTAAAATAGATGGCTTCAATATCGTGACCGATAAAGGTACTATCCGTATCCGGTTGAGCAACAAGGTGCCTGAGTACCGCGACAACTTCATCCGCCTGGCGAGTGATCATTTCTACGATAGTTTGTTAGTTCACCGGGTAATCAATAGTTTCCTGATCCAGACAGGCGCTGCCGACAGCAAGTTTGCTGGGCGCGACGATGTGGTGGGTTGGCAGGGACCGGGATACACCCTTCCCATGCAGGTTAATACCGGATTGTATCATAAACGTGGTGCGGTGGCTGCCTCAAAATTGCCGCCCGAGCGCAATCCGAAGAATCGCAGCGATGGCTCCCAATTCTACATTGTGGCTGGGCGTGTGTTTTCCCATGCCGAGTTGGATGAGCTGGAGAAGCAAAAAGGCATCAAATTCTCAGCCGAACAGCGATCTGTTTATACCACCGAGGGCGGTGCTCCCTATCTCGATGGGGATTATACGGTGTTTGGCGAGGTGGACTCGGGCTTGGATGTGGTTGATCAGATTTCCAAAGTGGAGGTTTATTCTGTTGACAGACCTCTTAAAGATATTCGTGTGCGGCGCATCGAGCCCATTTTTAAGCCATAAGCAGGAAGCTGGTTGTATAGATGTCTTTGTGAGTGTCTTTATTGTTAATTAGTTGTCATTCTGATGGTTGTCTTGTCCGATTTTTCTATTGGAGAGTTGTTTGTTTTGTTCCCATGGTTTGCCTTTTATTCTTTTGAACCAAAATTTTTAACTTTTGTGTGACATGCCAAAAACATTTCTTGTGCTAAAAATGTATATATTAGTGAAAAATATTAAAAAGAATTGATTGCATATGGTCAATTGGAGGGCGATGAAAGGATGGCTGGTTTCAGTTGTTGATTTTTACAGCGAAGGCTTTGCCGGCATGTCTGGTTGGGCAAAAACCTTATGGATTATTATTTTAATAAAGTTGTTCGTCATGTTTTTTATCTTGAAGCTGTTTTTCTTCAGGGATACCTTGAAAAACAATTTTGAAAGTGATGAGCAGCGCAGCGAACATGTGATTGAACAGATAACTAAATAAACCCGGATTACAATGCTAGAGAACTTCGATTTTGAACTGATTAACTGGTCGCGTGGGCAATTTGCACTCACGGCCATGTTCCACTGGCTTTTTGTCCCGCTCACCTTGGGGCTGGCCTTCATTATTGCGTTTATGGAAACCATCTATTATCGCACGCGCGATGAGGAATGGAAAAGGATCACCAAATTCTGGATGAAACTCTTTGGCATTAATTTCGCCATTGGGGTGGCCACCGGCATCATCTTGGAGTTTGAATTTGGTACCAACTGGTCCAACTACTCCTGGTTTGTGGGCGATATCTTTGGCGCCCCACTGGCCATTGAAGGCATTATGGCTTTCTTTATGGAGAGTACCTTTATTGCGGTGATGTTTTTTGGATGGAATAAAGTAAGCCCTCGTTTCCACCTGACAGCCACTTGGTTGACCGCAGTAGGCGCCAACTTGTCGGCTTTGTGGATCTTGGTGGCCAATGGCTGGATGCAGAATCCCGTGGGTATGAAATTCAACCCCGAAACGGCCCGCAATGAGATGATCTCCTTTTGGGACGTCCTATTTTCCGAAACCGCGGTGAACAAGTTCCTGCACACCACCACCTCGGGGTTTGTGCTGGCGGCGGTTTTCGTAGTGGGCATCAGCAGCTGGTTTTTGCTGAAAAATCGTCACGTGCTGCTGGCCAAAAGAAGCATCATCATCTCTTCTGTATTTGGTGTGGTGGCCAGTTTGCTGCTGATCGGTACCGGCGACACTTCGGCACGCGAGATAGCCAAATCACAACCCATGAAGTTTGCCGCCATGGAAGCTCTGTACGATGGGCGTGAGCAAGCACCATTGATAGCCTTCGGGATCATTTCCGATACCCAGGCCAATCCCATGACCGAAGATTCGGAACCCTCGTTCCTGATGAAGATAGAAATCCCTTATGCTCTGTCCTTCCTATCCGACCACAACATCAACTCATTTGTTCCCGGGATGAAGGATTTGGTGATGGGCAATCCTGAGCGGGGCATCATCTCTTATAGTGAAAAAATTAAACGGGGCCATGAAGCGCAAACCACCTTGCGAGCCTTTAAGGATGCTAAGCGGGATGGGAACGATTCCCTCTATGCCCAAATGGCCGCCAAGTTCGACGATCCGCAATGGGTGGAGTCCACTTTCCGCTATTTCGGCTACGGCAGTTACTACTCCAACGATGCCGAGCAGCTAAAAAAGAATGCTTTTTCCATCATACCCAATATCCCCATCACCTTCTACTCGTTCCACATCATGGTGATTCTGGGCATGCACTTCCTGTTGCTCTTTGCGCTTATGCTGTGGTTGGAGTACAAGAACCAACTGACCAAACGGCGTTGGGTTTTGTATGTGGCGCTGTGGACCATTCCGTTGGCCTATATTGCTAGTCAGTCGGGCTGGTTGGTTTCCGAAATGGGACGGCAGCCTTGGGTGATTCAAGATTTGATGCCCACGCTCACCGCCGTGAGCCAGATCGACAGCAGCTCGGTGATGATAACCTTTGCGCTTTTTGCCATCACTTTTGTGGGTTTGGCCATTGCCGAGGTGAGAATTATGGTGAAACAAATTAAAAACGGACCAACCGACGGAGGACATTAATTATGATTGAGACTTTATCACATCTAGCTTTACAACAATACTGGTGGTTTATCATTTCGGTACTGGGCGCCCTTCTGGTGTTCCTGATGTTTGTGCAGGGCGGGCAAACGCTCATCTATTCCCTCGGCAAATCGGGGGTGGAACGTACCATGCTGGTCAACGCCCTGGGACGCAAATGGGAATTCACTTTCACCACCCTGGTCACCTTCGGTGGCGCATTCTTTGCTTCCTTCCCCTTGTTTTACAGCACCAGCTTTGGCGGTGCCTATTGGGTTTGGATGATTATCCTCTTTGCTTTCATCATTCAAGCGGTGGCCTATGAGTTCCGATCAAAACCCAACAATTTCTTTGGCGCTAAAACTTATGAGGTGTTTCTCATCATCAATGGCCTGATTGGCACCATCTTTTTGGGTACCGCGGTGGCTACCTTCTTTTCGGGTTCGGCCTTTTTCGTGAACGACCTCAACCAGTCGAGGTGGATGTTGACCTCCCATGGCCTCGAAGCAGTGCTCAACCCCTTCAATGTTATTTTGGGATTGGCCGTCTTTTTCCTGGCGAGGGTATTGGGGTTGCTCTACTTTAAAAATGCTATTTCAGATGAGGTCATCCATCGTAATATACAGAAGCAATTGCCTTACAATGCAGTGCCGTTTGTGGTGCTGTTTGTGGTGTTTGCGGCTTGGCTGTTGCTGAGGGATGGTTTTGCCGTGGATCAAGCAACAGGTATCGTTTCTATGCAGCCTTACAAGTACTTTTTTAACCTGTTGGAAATGCCACTGGTGGCTCTGCTGTTTGTGGCAGGTGTACTGTTGGTTTTGGGTGGTATTGCCATCTCTTTCCTGAAACCCGACTATACACGTGGCATCTGGTATGCCGGCAGTGGTACGGTATTGACGGTTTTGGCACTCTTCCTGGTGGCCGGATGGAACAACACCTCTTTTTATCCCTCCACGCACGATTTGCAGAGTTCCCTAACCATTGTCAACTCTTCCTCGAGCCATTTCACCCTCAAGGTGATGACTTATGTGTCGATGTTTATCCCCTTTGTGGTGGCCTATATCTTTTTGACTTGGCGTTCCATCAACCGGAAAAATATCACCCGCGAAGAGATGTCGTCGGATGAGATCCATATCTATTAATCACCTAAAACAAATTGAGCTATGCAATATATTCATTCAATACTTTGGTTCATGTCGTTTCCGGCATGCATCATCATTAGTTACTACTTGTCGCTTTTCATGCTTAAGAAATTGGGCAAATACGATCCGGTCAGTGATGACCA
>JAGPIS010000101.1 GCA_018054835.1 Breznakibacter sp.
TTTCAATTTTCATGAAGGTAGATATATTTTCATCAATTTCAACCTCCCGGGCTAAAGATTTATCAAGTTGATCGACCAACTTTACCGATAGAGCCAGTGTTTGCAGCCCGATATAATCGGCATAGTGTTCGATGGCCACATTGATAGCGTCGTGCTTCAGGATTTCGATGTTAACCTTGTCGGTAACATCGAAACCGGAATCTTTCCGGATATTCTGGATGCGGTTCACAAACTCGCGGGCTATTCCCTCCTCCCGCAACTCATCGGTCACATTGATGTCCAAGGCAACGGTCAAGCGGCCCTCATTGGCCACCAACCATCCCGGGATATCTTCGGAAAGAATCTCCACATCTTCAGGCACGAGAACCAGTTGTTGTCCATCCACCTCGATAGGATATTCTCCTACCTGCTCAAATGCGGCAATGGCCTGCTGATCCATTTGAGCAATGACAGCTGAAATGCCTTTCATCAACTTGCTGTATTTGGGTCCCAGTGCTTTGAAGTTGGGTTTGATCTTTTTTACCAGAACTCCTGCCGAATCTTTCAGGAAAACCATCTCTTTGACATTGACCTCCGTCAGAACCAAGCTCTTGATGGCTTCCAGTTGACTTTCAAAGGTGGCATCCAACACCGGCACCATCATTTTATTCAAGGGCTGGCGCACCTTGATGCTCACTTTGCGACGCAAAGCCAACACCATGGAGGAGAGCGACTGGGCATACTGCATGCGCTGCTCCAAGTCGGCATCAATCAACGAAGCATCAAAACCTGGGAACTGGGCCAGATGGACTGAGACCACATCATACTTCCCGGAAACGGCATTCAAATCGAGGAACAACCGCTCCATAAAGAACGGGGCGATGGGTGCACCCAACAAGGCAACCGTTTCGAGACATTGGTGCAATGTTTGGTAAGCCGCCAACTTATCGGCGTTCATTTCGCCACCCCAAAAACGCTTGCGGTTCAAACGCACATACCAGTTGCTGAGGTTTTCCATCACAAAATCCTGGATGGCACGTCCAGCGCGGGTAGGCTCATAACTTTCGTAGCTCTCAGTCACCTCCTTCACCAAACTGTTCAACAGCGAGATGATCCAGCGGTCAATCTCGGGTCGTTCGGATACGGGCACTTGGGCTTCGCGACCGGAGAACCCATCAATGTTGGCATATAATGCAAAGAAAGAATAGGTGTTGTAGAGTGTTCCGAAGAATTTGCGTTTCACCTCGTCCACTCCGGCAATATCAAATTTCAGGTTATCCCATGGCTGGGAGTTGGTGATCATGTACCAGCGCAGTGGATCAGAACCAAACTTCTCAATCACTTCGAAAGGCTCAACCGCATTTCCCAAGCGCTTGGACATCTTGTTGCCATTCTTATCCAGAACGAGGCCATTGGAAATCACATTCCTAAAGGCCACTTGATCGAAACACATGGTGGCAATGGCGTGCAAGGTAAAGAACCATCCGCGCGTTTGATCCACACCTTCAGCGATAAAGTCCGAGGGGAAAGGCAGACAAGCCCCCCTCGTTCCCCCCTTGAGGGGGGACGCCTGAAGGTGCTTCTTCACATCCTCCAGAACATTCAACAAATCATTAATCACCTGTTCGTTGGTATAACGAATGACTGTATAACCAAGCTCTTCCAAGATATTAGTACGCAATTGATCCGCTTCAACGATCTTTGGATTATTGTGGTAGCCGCCATCAATTTCAATAATCAATTGATCATTCAATGACACGAAATCAACAATAAACTCATCAATAACATGCTGACGGCGGAATTTATGCCCCTCCAGTTGCTTTCCTCTAAGAGCCTCCCATAAAACTTGTTCGGCCTCGGTTTGATTCTTCCGTTTCTCATCGGCAAGTTCCTTCAGCAACCCATACATAGAAGCTCTCGCTGTTTTGTACTTGGACCTCTCTCCCCCTTTGGGGGAGGTGGAGGGGGCATTTTTTACACTAAAGGGATAGTGATGCTGTGCATAAGGCATGGCTCCGGAATCGAACCAAACGTCGATCAAATCGAGCTCACGCGTCATGGGTTTACCGTTTGGCGACACCAATATAATTTGATCCACAAATGGACGGTGCAAATCGACCTTCTCAACCGCATAATTTTCGGCCGAGTAATCGCCCACAGTGAAATCCTTATAAGGATTTTCGGTCATAAAACCTGCTTCTACCGACTGGTTGATCTTAGCTATGAGTTCTTCCATAGACCCGATGCAAACCTCTTCGCTTCCATCTTCGGTGCGCCAAATCGGCAATGGTGTTCCCCAGTAACGTGAGCGGCTCAGGTTCCAATCCTGAAGATTCTCAAGCCATTTGCCGAAGCGTCCGGTACCAGTTGAAGCAGGTTTCCAGTTGATGGTATCGTTGAGCTCCATCATGCGCTCCCGCACGGCAGTGGTCTTGATAAACCAGGAGTCGAGCGGGTAATATAGTACAGGTTTATCGGTACGCCAGCAATGGGGATAGTTGTGGGTATGTTTTTCGATGCGGAAAGCCTTATTTTCCTTCTTCAACATAACGGCAATATCCACATCGAGGGAGTTGTCTTCTTCGGAAAGTTTGTCATCGAAGGCATTTTTCACATAACGCCCGGCAAATTCCAAATATGCGGCACTATTGACAAACGATTTCACGTAGTCGGGGTGCAGTGCCTCCAAAGTAAAGAACTTACCGCTGCGGTCCACCATAGGTTGTTTCTTGCCATCGCGATCCATCAGTAGCAGCGGAACAATTCCAGCGGCTTTTGCCACCCGGTCATCGTCGGCTCCGAAAGTTGGAGCAATGTGTACGATACCGGTACCATCGCTGGTGGTGACGAAATCGCCACAGATCACGCGGAAAGCATCTCCATCGGGTTTCACCCAAGGAATCAATTGTTCATACGAAATGCCTTCCAGATCACGCCCTTTGTATTGGCCCGTGATGGCATAAGGGATCTTCTTGTCGCCGGGCTGATAGGCGTCAAAATCACCATCGGCATAAGCCGGGTTGAAATAGGCAGATACCAAGTCTTTGGCCAGAATGACCGAAATAGGCTCTCCTGTATATGGGTTAAACGATTTGACGCGTACATATTCAATATCGGGTCCCACGCACAGGGCGGTATTCGATGGCAACGTCCACGGCGTGGTGGTCCATGCCATAAAATAGAGCGTGCCTTCAGCCCCATTGAACAGGAAACTGCTCTTAACGTTATTGACCACTTTAAATTGGGCGGTCATGGTGGTATCTTTCACATCGCGGTAGCATCCGGGCTGGTTCAGCTCGTGCGTGCTCAAGCCGGTTCCGGCGGCGGGTGAATAGGGTTGTATGGTATAGCCTTTGTACAAAAGCCCTTTATTGTAAAGCTGTTTCAGCAAATACCACAACGACTCAATATATCGATTGTCGTAGGTGATGTATGGATCGTTCATATCGACCCAATAGCCCATTTTATGGGTGAGCTCTTCCCACAGATCGGTATATTTCATCACATCCTTACGGCAGGCCTCATTGTAGGCTTCCACGGAGATGGTTTTTCCAATATCTTCTTTGGTGATGCCCAAGGCTTTTTCAACACCCAATTCCACAGGTAAGCCATGGGTATCCCAACCGGCTTTGCGGCGAACAAGGAAACCCTGCTGAGTTTTATAGCGGCAAAAAATATCCTTAATGGTACGGGCCATCACGTGGTGAATACCTGGAACGCCATTGGCCGATGGGGGGCCTTCGAAAAACACATACTCAGGTTTTCCTTCCCGCTCACTGATGCTTCTTTCGAAAGCCTGATTTTCTTCCCACTTCTTTAAAATGTCCTTGTTAACCTGGGACAAATCCAAACCTTTATATTCAACAAATTTCGTATTCATTAAGAGTAAATTTTTCGCTATTTTAAAAAAGTTTACAAATATAGATTTTGAGTGAAACAAAAACAAATTATTAACTTCTGAATATCACAGAAATAAAAGCATTGAGGCAACACCAGCAACACTCTGTTTATCAATAAATCAAAAACAAAAAAAGGGCCGAAGCCCTTTTTTACCATATCATGCAAATATAAATTTAAAAAGAAATAGCAATGCCAGCAAATAACTGATCCACTCCACTTTTCGATAATGACCCGACAACACCTTCAGCAACACAAACGAAACGACTCCAAAAGCAATCCCTTCGGCGATGCTATAAGCGAGGGGCATCATGATCACGGTCAGGAAGACCGGTATCGCCTCTGTAATATCGTCAAAATCGACCTTCAAAATTGGACTCAACATGAATGATCCCACCAGGATGAGGGCAGGGGCAGTTGCAGCACCAGGAATCATCAAAAAGATGGGGGAAAGGAAAAGTGCCAACACGAACAATCCCGCCACAGTGAGTGAAGTAAGACCTGTGCGGCCTCCTTCGGCCACACCCGACGCACTTTCAACATAGGTAGTTACCGTACTGGTTCCCAACAAGGCTCCCACGGTAGTACCCACTGCATCGGCAAAAAGAGCCTGTTTCACCCTAGGCAGGCGCCCATCTTTATCCAGCATATTGGCTTTGGATGCAACGCCCACGAGAGTCCCAACTGTATCGAACATATCCACAAATAGGAAAGTCAACAACACCATAGCCATATCGAAACTGAATATTTGGTGGAAATCAAAATGAAACGCAATGGAGGACAAGGAGGGAGGTGCAGAAATCAAAGTTCCTTCTGGAAGGTGAGTGACACCATTGAAAAGGCCAATTACCGCAGAACCAAAAATACCGATCAACAAAGCACCTTTAACCCTCAGCGCCATCAACACGCCGGCAATAATCAATCCCGAAAAAGCGACTACAACCTCCGGCTTATGGACATCGCCCAAAGAGACCAAGGTAGCAGGATTATCCACAATAATACCAGCATTTTGCATCCCGATGAACGCAATGAACAAACCGATGCCGGCAGAGATGGCATGTTTGAGGTTTATTGGGATGGAATTGACAATCATCTCTCGGATATTGAACGCGGTAAGTCCCAAAAATATTAGTCCTTCAAGAAAAACTGCTGTGAGCGCAAATTGCCATGAATAACCCATGGTTAAAACCACGGTAAAGGCAAAAAAAGCATTCAACCCCATGCCCGGAGCCAACGCAAAAGGAAGATTGGCCCACAAAGCCATCACCAGGGTAGCAATAACCGAGGAGATGATGGTGGCGGTAAAGACGGCACCCTTATCCATACCGGCCTTCGACAAAATATCGGGATTGACGGCCAGTATATAGGCCATGGTCATAAAGGTGGTGACCCCAGCAATGATCTCAGTGCGGACATTGGTTTTATTATCCGTCAGTTTAAATAACTTATCAAGCATATATCAAATTTAAACGGTTAATTAGAAGGTCCATTTGGCACCGATGGTGGGATTAATCATAAAATCCTTTTCGCCGGAAAAATTACTACTCATTTCAATCTCTGTTCCAATGGAGAAATTCTTGGTGGCATTATACCAGAGTTGGGGTTCGGTAAGGAAAACAAATTTATTATCCATTTCATATTGAGGCAATTTCTCCATCCATAAATCGGCAAACCCACTGAAAGTCATCTTCTGGTTGAAAAAATGCATAGCCCAAACACCGGTGATTTGGAAGCTGGCATCGTTGCGATCCTGAATATACTTGTACATGGCCTGCAAGGTGAACACACGCGAGAAATCGCTGTTGTTCCAGGTGTAATGCCCTCCTAAAAGATAAGCATTGTTGATCTCTCCAGCAAAACCATTACTGCGGAACATCCCGCCATTATATTCAACGTGGAGCTCAAAAGGATTATCCCAAAACTTCAACCCACGGGCAATCTCCATATAAGCCAATGAAACACCATCCACATTGCGACTATCGCCCCCATAATCAAAGTCGATAAAGAAGAAAGTACTTCCGAACTGGTCAGGACGAAACATCTCCACTGTAGTTGTAATTAGCTTCCGATCTTTCCCAAAATCATAATGCATTTGCACGTTTTGTGCCTTTCCCAAACCAAATCCCACGAACATAATCGCAAGAAACAATATCTTTTTCATGAGTAAAAAATTATGTATTAAATGATTATGAATAAGTTACAAAAATACATCGGAAAAACAAAGTAATTTGCGCATGGGAAAATTACTTATAAACAAGATATTAACAAGTCGGTTTTTCAGGGTTCAGTAAACAGGGTTCAGTGATCAGTATTCAGTGTTTTAAGTTCTGGGTTAGGTCACAGTTTTCAGTGGACAGTTACCAGAGTTTTGAGTTCAGCGTTAGTCGTAATCGGGCAAATCAATTCGTGTAATTCTTAATATTCGTGGTTAAAAGCAGGGAACAGTATTCAGGGATCAGTTAACAGTAATCAGTTACCAAAGTTATGTGTTCTGATTTCGGGGCATTTATAGTTGCTCATCTGTCGGGAAAATCAATTCGCGTTAATTAGCGTAATTAGCGGACCACATAAACGCAAAAATCCCCGGCTCTTTTCAGAACCGGGGACTTCAAAATTCGGCGGCGACCTACTCTCCCACTTGACGCAGTACCATCGGCGCGGACAAGCTTAACTTCTCTGTTCGGAATGGGAAGAGGTGGAACCTTGTCGCTATAACCACCT
>JAGPIS010000102.1 GCA_018054835.1 Breznakibacter sp.
CATCATTTTCAACATTTATGCTTCTACTTGCAAGCAAGGAGTAGCCACCTAGCGCGATCCCCTTCGAATGGGCGTAATCAGCCAGCCTTTTCATCCGCTGAAGATTCTCGGGTCGATTATCCTCTGCTTCGAAACCGCTACCAAAGGTCATGATCACCATTTCGAAACCAACCTCAGCACACTGATCGACGGCTTTTTTCACAGCTTCGTCCGAAGCGCTTCGAACATGCATCAGAATGGGGTTCTCTGTGGCCCAGGGTGCCAAGGCACGCATCATATGGCGGTGCTCAAGCCCTTTTCGTTCCTGAATACGGCTATCGTGCAACAGTTCCCAAACTCGAAATGAATGAAATGTATTACCAGCTTCCAAATGCTGGTCAGGACCATATTTGGGATAGGCCTCGAGCAAACAAGGAGTGGCCATCTCGTAATTGACCTGCGATTTATACAACGGGTCAGAATTCCAGACCAAACTGGTTTGAAAAATGCTTTCATCTGACATTCCTCCGAAATTATAATCACTTTCAACCGAAATATTTGGCAATAGCCATTTGGTTTTAGAGTCGACAACACTTTCTGCCTCGGTTACAGCAAGTATTTCTGATTTAAATGTATTGATGCGGATTGATTTCCCGGATTCATTGTCCACCGAAATCCACTTGGAGAAAACAGGCATCCCATCATACAACTCGTAATGGACATTTACTACAATATCTCTCAAATAGGCAAGTTTATCGGCAGTAGTATTTAAGCCTGCATTTAAGGCTCCAAGCATCCTAAAAGCCTCAACAAGACAACGCCCCCGCTCCCCTTTGTTGGTATGATCGGAATTCAGACCCGATGAATCCATCTTGCCCAATCGAACCAATCCAGGTTTTGATGAGGACGCGACAGCCGTCTGTCCAACAGGTGTCCAACTAGCCTGGTTGTATGAATAGGAGGCGATAACCTTGTTGTTTTTCAGCTCCAAACGGAGCCAAACAGCTTTGCTTGCCTCCAAGCCCCCCATCGTTATTTCTTGTTCGCCATCAAAGAACCCAAACTCCTTATTTCCAGGGCGGAGGTTTATTTTAACCACTTTATCTCCAAACACCAGTCCCATTCCAGGTCCCCAGCTGCTGCTGCGGTCAGTTCCCGGGTTAATCTTAGCCAAAAAGACAGTGGTTCCCGAAGGAACTAAGCGTTCGGCATACACAGCTGTGTTGGCCAGTGCCATGATTTCGCCCGATTTTCCTTCGTTGACAAAGGAGTTTCGGTCGTCGGCTTTCGATTCTACGCGAATCCATGCAGGATCAATCTTTTGAAATCCGTCAGCAAATAAAGTCGGACGATTCATATCGTTATTCATTTTTCCCATCAATTCCCCGATCGCCTGATCATCGAGACGGTAATGAAAGACAAGCTCTTTGCCAGGAACAGGCCATGACATATCTTTAGGCATCCACTGAGCCCTCTTCTTCCAGGCAAACCGCTCTTTGGTGTCACTCACCGAATAATCCACGAGTTTGAAGGAGGAAGGATCGGCAGTCATATCTTTAATCCATTCGGGCAATAAATAGTTGTGAATGGGCTGACCAATCAGACCCCCAACATTGAATTTCATCCCATCAATTTCTATCTGTGCTTCGGGCCGAACCGATCGCAAAAAAGCTTCATTTTTAGTCAACAAATCCAACCCGATGGTGGCGCCATTGGGCTTGGTTGTAAAGGTTCGGCTCACCAGTCCGTTCGATAGAACCAGATGCCCTTCGCTATTGGAATAGAGTTGAGCTTTGGCCTCAGCATCGCCCAAAAGCCAATCACCTTTTCCCGTCACCATTTGTTTATCAAAATGGGGCAGTTTTGTTTGGCCAATAAACGATAGGGTAAAGAAAAAGCACCCCGAGGCCACCAATAATCTTTTCATATAAACCTACATTTTAATCCAATTAATTATCCTTGCCATGAGTCTAATGGAATGTGTCAACAATCCCCATGAATCGAGAAAAGTTATGAGGGCAACGTTTACTCAAGACCTGTTCCATCAGGCATCCAACAGAAACCAGTGAGTGCAGATTCCCCTCCGGTTTGTTCATGGATCATTAAACAGGGCGCACATGGCGTCACTCTGACAGTAGAAAGTAAAATTAGCAAAAAAGAAGTCCAACAATTCGACTTTGCATTATTTTTCATACTTTCATATCGTTTTTGACAACCATAAGGTATATCTGAAACGGAGTTCCCGAAAAGCCTAGTGAGTAGGATAAATTTTTATTTCATTTTTTATGTTAGTAGGATTCTTATATCTGGGATTTATCATCCTTATGATTGTTTCGATGTGGAAAGTTTATGAAAAAGCTGGCAAGCCAGGCTGGGCATCCATCATTCCGATCTACAACATTATTGTTATGCTGGAGATCGTGCGCAAACCGGTTTGGTGGATTATTTTATTGTTGATCCCCATCGTCAACATCCCCTTCCTCATCATCGTTGCTCACCGCACCTCCCGTTCATTTGGCCAAGGCGCAGGATTTACCGTAGGGCTTATTCTTTTAGGATTTATTTTCTACCCCCTACTGGCCTTTGGCGAGTATCAATACAAAGCTCTTGAGGACTAAAACGAGTCTTCATTGGGAAAATATTTACAAATAGAGGGAGCCATTCCCTCTATTTTTTTTGCGTCAAACGAGATTTTTTCAAGAATTTGGGCGTTGAGGCTGGAAATACAACCAGAGTTTTTAACTTTGGGATGCACATATTTCAAACTTATTAACGAACAAAATGAATCAAAGTCTTAAACAAATTGCAGCCCAATTCAATATCCAAGGGCAGATAGAGGCTGTCAACCAGCTGGGTGAAGGTTTTATCAACGACACCTTCATTGTCAAAACCACCAACGAGGTCGATCCCGATTACCTGCTCCAGCGCAAGAATTCCACCATTTTCACCGATGTGCCTGCCATGATGGAGAACATCCTGAAGGTAACCACCCATCTGAAGAAAAAGATTGTGAGCCAAAATGGCGATCCTTTGCGCCAAGCACTCACCGTAGTCCCCACCCTCGACGGCAAGCTTTTCCATCAGGATGGTGAAGGCCAATACTGGGCCATGTGCATCTTCATCAACGACACCATTGCCTACCAGCGCGCTTCGGATGCACAGCTGGCCTACAAGGGAGGCAAAGGCATCGGGTTGTTCCAGGCTATGCTGGCCGATTTCCACGAGCCATTGACCGACATTCTGCCAGGTTTCCACAACATTCGTTTCCGTTTCGACCAGTGGGATCGTACACTGCAAAATGATGCCGCAGGCCGCAAAGCTTCTGTTTCAGAAGAGATCAGCTGGGTTGAATCGCGCCGCGAGGAGATGCTCGATTTCTGGAAACTGGTTGAGAATGGCACCATCGCTACCCGTGTCACCCACAACGACACCAAAATCAACAACATCCTGTTCGACCAAAAAGGCGACGTACTTTGCGTGATCGACTTGGATACCGTACTAAGCAGCACCTGCTTGAACGATTTTGGCGATGCCATGCGTTCCTACACCAATACGGGTGCCGAAGACGATTCCGACCTATCGAAGGTTTCGATGGACATCAACATCTTCAAAGGTTTCACTGAGGGCTACCTATCGGAAGCCACCAGCTTCCTGACCCAGCCAGAGCTCGACTACCTGGCCTTCTCGGCGCGCTACATCACCTACGAACAGGTGTTGCGCTTTTTGATGGACTACATTGATGGCGACAAATACTACAAAACCAAGGATGAGCTACACAACCTGCGCCGCACCCGCGCCCAATACAAGCTGCTCACCAGCATGGAAGAGCAGTACGGGGATATGTGCGCCATCGTTGCCAAAGCTGCCGCGGATCTGAAAAAATAATCCGAACCTGCCTAGCAGGCATTTAAACAATCAAAGAAAGCACCGGCCTGCTACTAGAAAAGCAAGCCGGTGCTTTTCTTTTCAGAAAAAACCAAACAGCATGTTCTTCTACCTATCTAAAATACTGGCCTTTGCCCTCTCTCCTTTATTGTGGATCATAACAGCCATGGTGTTGGCCATCATCCAAAAAAATGGAAAGACCAAAAGAACCTTAGCATGGACAGCTTTGCTGCTGTTGCTGTTTTTTTCGAACCAATGGTTGTTCCGCATGGGGGCTGGAGTGCTGGAAGTGCCTGCCACCCCATCGACCACCCTTACCGACAACATTGAGATTGCCGTGATAGCCGGCGGAACCGCTTCGTGGCACGAGCCGGCACAAAGGGTGCGGTTCAACCAATCGGCCGACCGGTTGTGGCAGGGCATTGACCTGTTGAAACAAGGAAAGGTGGAAAGGTTAGTTTTCACCGGCGGCACAGCCGACCTGAAACAGGAAAAGAAGAGAGAAGCCAGCTATATTTCGGCTTACATCCATCAGTTAGGTATTGCCGACAGTTTGTTCATCACCGAGGAACAATCGAAAAACACTTACGAAAACGCCCTCTTCACCAAGGCGCTTTTCGAGCAAAAGGGGTACAACAAACGGATCATCCTCGTCACCTCGGCCTTCCACATGAAACGAGCCATGGCTTGTTTTGAGAAACAGGGCTTTGAAGTAATCCCTTATGCCTGCGACCCTTTAACCAACGGGGAGCCCCTAAAAATTCACGAATATTTCCTGCCATCCCCCCAAGCAATGATGGGCTGGGAGGTCATTATCAAGGAATGGATTGGCTATTTCGTGTACAAAACGAAAGGTTTCGTGTAAATAATTAACTATTTTTCACAAAAACATTGGACGTATCGAATCTTTTATTACTTTTGAAACGGTTTTGATTAACCCACACCTTACCTGACCCAAATCAATGCTTAACAGCAAAAAAGGCTATGCTCCATGAGCTAGCCTTTTTTATTGCCGCAAAACCAAGGATAAAAACAAAAAGGTCGCTATCTTTGACGTAAACAATCAATCGACAAACAATTGGCCATGGGAAGATTTATCAGGGGGGGATTCTATTTCAAGTTATTGTCCATATCCACAACCATCATAGCAACTGTGTTGCTCATCCACTTATTCACCAACTCTACTACACCATCGGTGTACCGGCCGGCAGAAACAGGAAAACAGACGCAGGGACACATTGCCATGAGCGTGCCGATTCCCAACAAACTGGATTTCTGCGGGGAAGCCGTTCCATTGGATCGCCAAGAAGTGCAGGAAGCGCTCGACCGGGAGCTGTTGGTCAACAGCTACTGGCATTCCCAAACTATCCTATTCATCAAACGGGCAAACCGAGATTTCCCTGAACTTGAAAAATACTTAAAGGAGAACCAATTGCCCGACGACTTCAAATACTTGTGCACCATCGAAAGCAGTCTCATGCCCAGTGCCATTTCGCCGGCAGGAGCCGCCGGTTATTGGCAGATTCTGGACAAAACAGCCAAGGAATTGGGCCTGGAAGTGAACGAAGAGGTGGATGAGCGTTACCATTTGGAAAAAAGCACTCGGGCGGCTGCCAGCTACCTAAAAAAAGCCCATGCCCGCTATGGCAACTGGACCCTGTCGGCCGCCAGCTACAATGGAGGCTTTGCCGGCATTCAGCGACAAACAACACGCCAAAAGGTGGACTCCTACTACGATTTGCTTTTTGGCGAGGAAACCGGGCGCTATGTTTTCAGAATCCTTGCCATCAAAGCCATCTTGGAAAACCCCGAAAATTATGGTTTTTACATCACCCCCCAGGAAAAATACCAACCCATTGCCTCCATTGATTACACCATCAACACAACCATTGAGGACATTGCTGAATTTGCCATAAAACATGGCACCAGCTACAAAACATTGAAGAATATGAATCCTTGGTTGCGGCAGAACAAATTGACCAACCCGTCGAAAAAGAGTTACACGCTTAAAATGCCTGTGGAATCAAAGAAATTCATCACGGGCAATTAGAAGTCAACAGAAATATTTAGCTTAAATGCTATGATAAACAAATAATATTGTGAACTTTGCAAAATATTTTGCATTTTTATATCAGAAAGCAAAAGTACTAATTTAAAAAAACACCAATATGGCAAGTAGAAGAGATTTAAAGAAGGATATCGCGTTTTTAGCCGAAGATTTGTTTACCAACAGCTATTTCAAACAAGTGTTGTTCGAAAATGTGGATCAGCAAAAATTGGCGGAAGTTATCGTTAAATCGGTAGATTTCCGTAACCAATTCATGGCACGCGTCAACCACACCGACGGTAAAAACAACCCCAAACTGGTGAAGGCATATTACAAAAAAATGCGAATCGAGATGATGCAGCAATATGCTGACCTATCGCAAGAGCTCAGTGCCCTTTAACAAACTAATCAACCCGGTAAACGCCGGGTTTTTTTTTGCCCAAAAAATCAGGAAAATCGATGCTGAGCTGGATGGCATCCAGCTTTTTTTCATCCCCGAAATTGGAGAGCGACAAACCCAGCAATCGCACGGGCAAGGAAAACGCAAAACCCTTCAACAGCTCCTCCAATATTTGAAATAGTTGCTCGGGACTCCTAACCACGAAACCGGGCGTGCGCGACCGCGTGACCTGCTCGAAGTTGTTGTACTTCACCTTCAAGGTCAACGTTCG
>JAGPIS010000103.1 GCA_018054835.1 Breznakibacter sp.
GCTCCAAAGACCGTTACTTCCAGGATGTGGAGGATGACATCAAAAAGTTGGTGCCCGAGGGTATCAGTGCGCGGGTTCCTTATAAAGGTACTTTGTATGAAGTAATTTACCAGTTGATTGGTGGCCTTCGTGCCGGAATGGGTTATTGTGGTGCCAACAATGTGGAAGCGCTTCACCATGCCAAATTCACCCGCATTACAGCAGCCGGTGTTTCCGAAAGCCATCCGCACGATGTTTCCATCACGCAGGAAGCTCCCAATTATTCACGTTAATATTTAACCATTCAAAATAGGAGTCCGGAATTTATTCCGGACTTTTTTATTGGGGTTCGGCCATCTCAGCAATAATAAATTTTTTATCTTGCCGTTCTTGTTTCATTCTTTTTGTTGATAATCTAATGTTAATCGAAAATATCAGAATCTTATGATACGGAATTTATTGTTGTCCAGCTTAGTTTGCCTCTCTTTGATTGCCCAAGCACAAAAGAAAGATCAGAGTGTATTGAAAATAGGTAAGCAGAGCTTCTCTTTGAAGGAGTTTGAATATATTTATAATAAGAACAATCCGGTTTCCCAGAAACCGATGTCCAAAGAACAGTATCTTGATCTGTTTGTTAACTATAAGTTAAAAGTTAAAGCCGCAGAAGATGCCGGGTTGGACACCATGGCCTCATTTGTGTCGGAATTACAATATTACCGCAACGAGTTGGCCAAACCTTATTTGAGCGATAAAAAGGCCGAGGAGCATGTTTTGGCTGAAGCTTATGCACGCATGCAATATGAGTTGGATGCCAGCCATATTTTGATCATGGTGAAAGGTGATGCTTCGCCACAAGATACTCTGGCTGCATGGAACAAGGCGAAGCAGGCGCACGATGAGATATTAAATGGTGTTGATTTTAACCAGGTGGCTATGCGCTATTCCGAAGACCCTTCGGTGCAGCGCAATTCTGGTCGGTTGGGTTATTTCTCTGCATTCCAGATGGTTTATCCGTTTGAGACGGGTGCCTATCAAACAGCAGTGGGGGGCGTATCCTCCATTGTTCGATCGCCTTATGGCTACCATCTGATCAAGATTCACGATAAGCGTCCTGCCTCGGGCGAAATTCAAGTGGCCCACATCATGAAGATGCTTCCCCTGAACGCGACAGCAGCTCAGGTTGGTGAGGCTAGGGTTGCCATCGATTCCGTTTATCAGAAAGTATTGGCTGGAGATGATTTTTCCTCGCTTGCTATGGAATATTCCGACGACAAGCAGAGTGCCTATCAAGGTGGCGAGCTGCCCTGGTTCTCTAAGGGACGGATGGTGGCTTCATTTGCCGATGTGGCTTTCGGCTTGGCTGGCAATGGCGATGTGTCGCAACCCTTTCGAACACCCTTTGGATGGCATATTGTTAAGCGGTTGGATTACAAACCGCTTGGATCCTTCGATCAAGAGCGCGACAATATTATGCAGCACCTCAGCAACGATGAGCGTTCGCTTGCCGGTGTTAAGGCGTTGGTGACCTCGTTGAAGCAATCCTATAATTTCCGGGTCGATTCTATGCTGCTCAATGGTTTGTTGGATCTTTTTGAAAAGGAATCCAACGATTCATTGCTGCTGTCCAAAGCCCTTGGTTTGAGCGGCATGCTCTTTTCGTTTGCTGGAACCAATGTGGATGTCAACTCCTTTGTTGCCGTGCTGAAGGATGGGCAGATGCTCAAGGCTGGTGTAGCCCGACTTCAAGTGCTTGATAACCTGGAACGTTTCGAGGAGAAATCGATTCTCGATTATGAGAAGTCGGTGCTTGAGAAGAAATATCCTGATTATAGATTCCAGATGCAGGAGTATCACGATGGATTGTTGGTTTTTGAAATCAGCCAACGGATGGTTTGGGAAAAAGCATCTTCCGATACCACCGCCTTGATGGATTATTACCGCAAAAATATCCAACGGTATTCAAAACCTGGTTCGTTTCAAGGGAATGTGGTGGTTTGCCGTAATGTTAAAGAGGCCAACGCTTTGAAGAATCGTTTGGAGTCGGCCAAACCTCTGTCGATGGATCAAATCAAACGCCTCGCTGGTACGGATGCTGAGATTTTTCACGGGTCGTTTTCACATGGTGAGGATGCAGCCATGGATGCTTTGCTTTGGCCCTCCGAATTGACGTCAAACCCATTGGTCGTACTGAATGGCAGTTTTGAGAACGGCGATGCCATTCCTTTTGAGTCCATTCGTGGTAGTGTCATCTCCGATTATCAGGTTTATCTTGAAGAGGCTTGGATGAAACAACTTCATCAAAGATATCAACCAAAAGTTTTTCGTAAAGCAGTGAAGTAATCATGCTTAATTGCCTAGTGGATGTCAGAATGGTGGTTCCGAACCCTGTTTTGTAACATTTAAATGCTATTTTTGTAGAAGGAATTTAGGAAAAATTATCATATGAGACATTGCTGTGGGCGCTTCGGTTACATTGTTGCTTTTTTGGTGATCGGGTTTGGGTGCGACAAAGCCGGTTCGGATCTGGATAAACCTGTGCTGACGGTGGGGGACAAAGTACTAACCATGCAGGAGGTCAGTGACGCCATCCCTGCCAATTCCTCGCCTGAAGACAGTACCCTTATTGCCGACGATTACATTAAGCGGTGGATGAACTCTGAGTTGATGTTGCGGAAGGCTGTGCTCAACCTTTCGAAAGAAGAGCAGGATATTGAAAAATTGATTGAAGAGTACCGGCGATCCCTTTTGGTAAGTCTTTACCAGCAAAAACTGTTGGATCAAAAGTATTCACCCCTCATTACCGACAGCGAAATTGAGCAGTACTTCAATTCGATGAAGGAAAACTTCCGCCTTAAAGAGAATATCTTCAAAGGTTTGTTTGTGGCCTTGCCCAAGGCCTCCCCAAAGATGGCAGAATTCCGCCAATGGCTCAAGCTCCGCAGTGGTGAGGATCTACTCAATGCAAAAGGCTACATTTTTCAATATGGACGTAAAAGTGAGGAGTTTTTGGATAAATGGCTGCCGGTGGCTTATATTAATCGTTTATTGCCCGAGAATATCCCTTCGGAAGAAGATTTTTTGCGCCATCGAAAATTTTTTGAAACAGAGGATGACGAACTTGTTTATTTTGTTGTTGTAAAAGAAAGCTGTTTTGTAGATGATTTTGAACCGTTGGATTATGCAAAAGATAAAATTAAATCTATTCTTTTGAATAAAAAGCGTTTCGAATTTATCAAACAGCTCGAAGAAGACCTCTATAACGAAGGAATGGAGCAAAAAATCGTAAAATTCCATTAAATTTGCCATTATAAAATTTAAAACCTCATGCATAAGATTTTTATATTAACTCTTTTTATGGTGTTGCCTCTTGGGGTATATGCCCAAAAAAACCTGATCGACGAAGTGGTGGCCGTAGTGGGTGATAATGCTATTTTGCGGTCGGATATTGAATACCAATACGAACAGGCATTGATGGAAGGTGTTACCAATCACACTGGCGATATGAAGTGCCATATTTTCGAGCAGATACTGGTTCAAAAACTGATGCTCAACCAGGCAAAACTCGACAGTATTACCGTTAGCGAAAATGAAGTGGTCAACCAAGTTGACAGCCGGATGAATTATTTCATCCAACGCATTGGCGACAAAGAGAAGCTCGAAGAGTATTTCAACAAGTCGATGCTGCAAATCAAGCGCGACCAAATGGATATGGTGCGCACCCAAATGATGACGCAACAGATGCAACGCGAAATCACCAAGAATATTAAGGTGACACCATCGCAAATCAGAGCTTACTACCGTAACCTTCCCGAGGATAGCCTCCCCATGGTGCCTACTCAATACGAGATGCAGCAAATTGTGATCTATCCCAAGGTTGAGATGGAAGAAATTGAAAGAGTTAAAACTCAATTGCGCGATTTCCAGCGTCAGATAAATGAAGGGCGCGACTTTGCCACCTTGGCCGTCCTTTACTCCGAGGATCCCGGTTCTGCCGCGCATGGTGGCGACTTGGGCTGGTACACCCGCAGCGGTTTTGTTCCTGAATTTGCTAATGTGGCCTTTAATTTGCAGGAAAAAAATAAGGTGTCGAAAATTGTTGAAACGGAATTCGGTTTTCACATCATCCAGTTGATCGACCGTAAAGGTGAAAGGATTAATGTGCGGCATATTTTGCTCAAACCCAAAGTTTCGGAAAAGAACAGGAGTGAAGCGAAAAGCTATCTCGACAGCATTGCCACCTATATTAATGACAAGAAACTGACATTCGAAGAGGCGGCACTTCGTTTTTCCAACGATAAAGATTCACGCTCTAATGGCGGGGTGATGGTTAACGCTGAAAATGGTTCCACCAAATTTGAAATTGGGCAGATTCCTTCCGAAATTGCCAAGAGTATTCAAAATTTGCAGGAGGGTGCCATGTCCAAACCATTTTTTATGATGGATGAACGCAAAGGGAAGGAAACTTACCGTTTGGTGGTTTTGAAACGAAAAATTGCACCCCATCGTGCCAACCTGGCCGACGATTATAAATTGTTGCAGGATATGATGGAAGAGAATTTGAAAGCAGAAACGCTAAAAGAGTGGATTGTTAGCAAACAAAAGGAGACTTATGTGACGATCGATAAAAATTGGCGTAATTGCGAATTTGAATACAAGCATTGGTTGAAGGATTAATAAAAAAGTGAAGATGCGGCAGTGGGTTGGAAAAAATAGTTGGATCTGGGTTGTTATGTGCGTGTGGACTTGTTCATGCGCACGGCATTTTTACGATGTGGCGTGGCAAGGGATTGTGGTTGACGCAAAAACCGGATTGCCAGTTCCTTACTGTGAAATTCAAACCAATTGTCTTTTTCAGAACAATATGGATCGGTCGGGGAAGAAAATTTATCAAACTCAAACCGATCTCTTTGGTAACTTTAGCTTTCATATCGAAAAAGGCTATCAAATCAATAGCCAATTGTCAGCTTATGGATACGAACCAGTCGATTTTACTGCCTCGTTGTTGCCGGGTAACCTGCCGCGGGTGATTAAATTGAATAAGTTGGCGGGTGTCGATAACAGCCAGCTGGAGGTGAGGGTTTTGTCGGAATCCCTTTCAGATAAAAAAGCACCTTTTATAGGCGTCAAATATATTATGGTCGATTCGCTTCGTGTTGAATTCGCCGATATGATTGGTTTCGACCTATTGAGAGGTAAACAAGCATATTGTGTTGATTCTGTTGATGTTTGGATTGAGTTTTCCCGTGATGTGCAAAATAATCCCATTGTTTGGGCCAACCGGAAGGGGGGCCTTTATCCCTTGGCCGCAGGGCTTGATTCGGTTGCTGGACATTTGTTGAATTGTGATTATGCCCCAGTGGATGGTTATAGAGCCAGTTGTCCGTTGACAGGTTCGGAGAATGTGTTTTTTGTGAAATGCCGCGATGGAATCCATTATGCTAAATTGATCATGGATAATTACTTGTGTGTTATCCAGTATGGTGAGGATAAGGAGCGAGTCAAGGAGTTGGGCGTCCGGTTTAGCTATGTGGTGCAACGCGACCCTTCACAGCCCCGGTTTTTCCCCGAAAGGCTGATTTCGGAGTTGATGGCTCCCGATCGTCAGCCACCCCTGCATTCCCAAAGCGATGGGGAATAAAAAAAAATTGGTTTCTTGTTTTTATGCGAAATAAAACCTCAATGCTTAGACTTATTTTTGTCCTAATCATATTTTTCCAGTTGGTATCCTCTTTTGCCCAAAACGCAGGAACGCCAGGCAAGGTGCGTATCAAGATTGTGAAGGCCGATGCATTGCGCCACGATGATAAGATTGGGAAAAATACCCAGTCGCTCATTGGTGATGTGGGGCTTTCGCACGTCAATACTTTCTTGTATTGCGACAGCGCCTACATGTACAACGATTCCAACATGGTTCATGCCTACGGTAATGTGCACATCATCCAAAACGATTCCATACACTTGTATGGCGATTATTTGGAGTATGAAGGAAACCAGAATTTGGCCAAAATGCGAAAAAATGTGCGTGCCAACAAAGGCACGACTTGGCTTTACACCGAATTCCTCGATTATGACCGGGCTTCCGATGTGGGTTATTTTTTCAACAAGGGTAAGGTGGTAAACCTCCAAAATGTGCTGACTTCCGAGTTGGGGTATTACTATCCCAATATCAATGAGGTGTTTTTTAAGGATTCGGTGGTGGCCACCACGCCCGATTATAAAATGTACGGCGACACCATGCGTTACAACACGCAAACCGAGGTTGTGAAAATATTAGGCCCCACCCGCATATTGAGCGACTCCACATTGATTTACAGTGAAAACGGATGGTATGACACCCGCAACGATGTGTCGCAATTGTTAAAAAATAGCTATATTCAGGGTAAAGAACACCTTCTGGAAGGCGATACCATCTTTTATAATCGCCGAACCGGTTTGGGCGAGGTTTTTGGGCGGATGGCGCTTCACGACACCACCAACCATGTGGTTATCAAAGGAGATTATGGTTTCTACAACGAATTGACAAAACTAGCGCTGGCGACCAAGCGGGCCTTGATGCTTCAAATCAGCGGTAAAGATACTTTGTTCATG
>JAGPIS010000011.1 GCA_018054835.1 Breznakibacter sp.
TTCCATAAAAGATTTTCTGCTCATGATAAAATTGTTTAAAATTTCAAGGCAGAAAAAATAGTCTTTTCAGCAACAAACATTAATTTGGTAGCTGATAAGCTCCCGCAATTGCGGGTTTAGTTCAACAAGCCATCATAAAGTAGCCCTGGCTTTGGTGTGATTTGGGAGTGTTGCTCCCGCGCCAGCTGAGGCATAAACAAGAAAACGAATTTACCACCTGCAACTCGGGCCACTTCATATGGCCAGACCGTTGGGGCACATTTACCCATTTATCTCGAGCAAATATATTTAACAAAGTTAATGGTAAAGACTATATTCTTTTTTATGAGAAATTTATTGCGTAGTGTTATAATCGTAGTATTCTATATTTTCATCTATTCGTGTACATCTCCAGTTAAAACCGTAAATACGGAAGGAAAAATAAAAGGAGATGTTTTTAGAAGTGAATTGATTGGATGGGAAATGAAAATTCCTGAAGGATGGAAAGTTTTAAGTAATGAAGAACTATATTATCGGGATAATAAAGGACTGTCATATATTGATAAAAATCAAGAAAAAGATATTACAATATCAGGTAAACATTTGATTGTATTTCAGAAAGATATGTTTAATAACTTTGATGCTAATGTAGAGCCAATAATGTTTGATAATAAGAAAGGCTGGCAAGAATTTAGAAATAATTCAAAAGCTTTAATTGTTGAGACATTAACAAATTTGGGAGCTCAGTTTGATACAATATCAGAAAAAATATGTGTTTCAAATGTAGACTTAGACGTTTTCCATATTGCTTTAAAAGGACCAATGGGAGGAGTTGTTTTGAGACAGGAATTATATAGTTGTTATCTAAATGGTCATGATTTTTCTGTCACAATATCCTATAATAATGAGAATGATAAAAAAACAATGTTTGATGCATTGAAAAATTCAAAATTTGATAGAAAATAAAAACGTGCCCCAACATTTTAGAATATAATTGATCACCACGCGCAGACTGATTCAATGTTTCAGAACTGATGGCGTGATTAATTATATTTGGTGTTGAATGTAACCGGATTATTTGTGCTGCTACCCTATGGGGATTGAATGGTTTTTGGTACTTATTCAAACAGGTTGTCGCAGGGCGTATTTCTAAATTTCCACACCATTTGCCGTCATCTACCTGTTGCAATCCTTGTTTTTTTCGGTTGAAAGAGCCGTAAGGGGCTCCTTTCGGTTGATTTTGGTTGCGCAAGGTCATGGCATTGCCATTACCCCTTTTGAAAGGATTCCGGAGGTGTTTATTTCTGGTTGTAGAATTCAATGTTGGGTTCAAAATCCAGTTTCGGACTCCCCCTGATGGGCGCCATAACGGATGCCACCCGCTGCATCTGCCCGTTGCGGCACACAGGACAATGTGCTGGGTCGTGCCCGAATTTCATTTCAAAAACCGCTTTCCAGTCCATTTGTTTAGTTGATTCGGGTGCTTTGACGCCCAAAAAGTTTCGTATGGCAGCCAATGCCGTTTTCTTGTTCCGAGCGCCGAGGATGCCATAATGCCTTATTTTCATGAACCCTGGCGGGAGGATATGCATGGCGAAACGGCGCAGGAATTCAACGGCAGTGGGGGTTAACTCACCAGCCTTAGTCGTTCTGTAATTGAACCAGGAGAAGGTCACTTCACCTTCCTGCACATTTTTGATGCAGTGCACATGCGGATGAAAAGCCAGGTTCTGTCCCCAAGTGTGCAATATGGCCACCATTCCGGTTTTGGCACCCAGATGTTTGTGATCCAGGCCGAATTGTCGGATGGTTTCCCAGGCTGAGGTAAATAGGAGGTTGTAAAGAGGCACCGGGTAGTGGACAAACAGGTCGTTCACCTGTTCTGGAACTGTGAAAACCGTATGGAAATACTTTACGGGCATCAGGTCCTGCTCTCTGTCCATTAGCCATTTCTCCCGCTTCATGCTATTGCATTTTTTGGATAGTCACCAGGTCTGTTCCCAAGGTTAATAGGTGGGAGGGAAAGGAATGGCGCAATGAATGGAGGCAAACCTTTTAGTGGATGTCTGCCTTTTCGATGGCCTTGGTGAATGCCCATCGGATGGTCTGTTCGCTGATTTGTGAGCCACGGAGCCTGCCGTTGAAAAGGTATTTTTGGGGTTGGCAATCCTGTTGGTATTCTATTAATTCGGACACCAGGCTCCTTGGTAGGAGCGTGTAACTGTCCTTGCCACCTTTGCCACTTTCGATGCGCAATGGTTGTTTTTGAAGTCCACGTCACAAATTTTCAGATTGATGACTTCACTTCTGCGAAGGCCGCCGCCATAGGTTAGCTTGAGCATCAACCGGTGCTTGAATGATGGTGCGGCTTCAAACAATTGCAGCAATTCACGGCCGGAGAGGATGACCGGTAACTTTTTTACCTGCTTTGGGTAAGGGATATATTCTATTGTTTATATTTACAATCTTAAACAGCTACTAACACAGTATGAGAAAATTTAATTTTTGGTCACTTAATTTTTTGACGATGTGTTCATTGTCTATGTTCATATTGTCCTGCAATCCTGCGGATACAAACAACACTATAATTGATGTTGATGTAAGTAAAGATTATCCGGTAAAAACATTATCGTTAGAATCATTCTCCAAAATTGAGTATGTGGTAATGGATGACAGTAACGATTTTCTGTTCAAAGGAAGTCCTCAATGTATAACCGACAATACGATAGTAATCGACGATATGACATCGGGAGATTTTCTGCTTTTCGACCGCCAGGGGCATCCATTATCAAAGATTAGCGCAAAAGGTGATGGTCCCAATCAGTTTGCCTCCTATTCAAGAATCCTATACGACGAGAATAATAGAGAGCTTTTTGTTTTTGATGAAAATAGGGTATTTGTATATTCTTCTGATGGGACATTCATCAGAGCCTTCAGGTTGCCAGAAAACGCAAGGATTATTGATGCTCACAAATTTGATGAAAACACCCTGATTGTTTTTGATGATTCAGAAAATTATGAGTCAAATTTTCTTTTGTTATCCAAACAAAATGGTGAAATATTAGAATCTATCCCTTTACCAAGAAAAAAGAAGCCACAATTGTATATAATGGAAGAAGATGGAAACAGATTAAATTTTCTTATGACTAAAAGATTTAATATTGTACATCATCGGGAAGGTTTTTTATTGACTGACTACTCGTTAGACACAGTTTATTTATACAACCGTAATAAAGATATAACTCCTTTTCTGATAAGGAGTCCTCAAATTCAGGAGATGCAGCCTGTTATTTATTTAAACTCTTTGGTAGAGTCATCTCAATATCAGTTTTTGCAAACAGTTCGAGTGGAGAATAAGAACAATCAATTGCCCAAAAAGTGCATATTGCGTGAAAGAAAAAGCAATAAGATTTTCACCCAGGAGATAGTTCTTGATGAGTTTAGAGGAAAACTTTTTGAGATTACCCCTGATTGTATTTCTAAAACAAGAAATTATAAAGTAGCAATTTTCGAACTTGATTTAGATGAACTGCAATCAGCCAATTTGGATGGAAAGCTAAGTGGGAGATTAAAAGAGATAACAGATCGCTCAATTGAAAGTAACAACGAAAACAATATTTATATGTTTGTGTATATCAACTAAATATATAATATTGATAGTTACAAGGAGATGATATTCACGTTATTTCTGGGCAAAATCAATACTACAGTTTTATCAAATTGGCTAAAAGTCTTCAAGCTAACAGAACAATGAGTTTTATCGTAGCACTCCCAAACGGTGAAACTCATTGTCAAATGTTTATTACAATATTAATGGGGGCAAAAATTAAAGGATCCTGAAAAAATTAAGTAAAATCACACTGCAAAATGCAGTAGAGTTGGAAAATCAGGAAATGAAAATGATTTTCGGAGGAAGTGGTGTTGGTGATCGTTGTGCATACTCAGTAGATCCTTATCATGGACCTATCGACTGTATTGTACATGGCGGTGCTACAGCAGCACAGTTTATGGCAGGATCAGGTGGATGGTGGTGTTGTAATTGTGCCGAGGCAAACACCTATTGTTAGTAGATAGAATAAACATGGGATTTGATTATTGTAAAATAAGATTTAATCTATATGTCAGAGTTAAACTTTATTTCTGAAACTAATCATCGGAGAAGCTTATTTCTCCGGTGATTAAAAAATAGATTCATGAAACGGTTAATTTATATTTTTCTCACCGCACTACTATTTATATCTTGCAATGAAGTGGAAAAAACCAATTCTAAACTTGTTGTTCTAAACATAGAAGAGGCTCTGAATAATTTCCAAATATCATTGCTGTCAGATTTCTCAACTAAAATAAGATATGTTCCTTTGGAAACTACTGACAGTAGCTTGGTAACTAATCAAATCAAAAATATTTATGTAGAAGACAACAAAGTTTTTGTTAGGGATCAAGACCCCTTCCTTAAGGTTTTTGATGCCCATACAGGTAAATATATGTACAACATTGGTAAAAAAGGACAAGGTCCCGGCGAGTTACCTCACCTCTCGTCTTTAGATATCAATGTTTCGGAAAAAAAAATTCTACTTTGTTGGCGCAATATAGTTCATTGTTTTGATTTTGAGGGAAACTATTTGCGTAATGTTAATCTCCCTGAAATTGACGGTGATGAGGAAGCTTTTGAGCCTGTCATATTGTTGGATGAAAAATAATATGCCTCCGCAATTAGAGCAATTGATGATCAAGAGAAGCTATTGATACTTTTTAATGCTGAACAGCAATTAATGGGTGAACTAAGATGCTATGACAATCCTACCCAACCCGATATAACTTCCATAAAAGTGTGGAGTAGTCATGATCAGGGTGGAAAATTTTATCGGGCTAATAAGAGCGTTCATTATTACAGAGGATTTACGGACACCGTCTTTTCTTTTAATAATATTGATGAGAGATTTAATCCCTCATTTGTTATTAATTATGGGAAGCATAAGTCAACACTAGACTTTAATCGAGGTAAAGAAAATCCTGATTTGATAAGGATATCTTCATTAAATGAAAATGAAGAGTATATCTTTCTTGATTTTTCAACAACCAAAGCATCACCGCAACCCTATAAAGATGAGTTTTTTAGGGAAGGAAAGCTTATTAAGTTCTTTAATCAATCAATATTTGGTATTTATGATAAGAAAAAGGGGAGTTTGCATTTCCTCCTTCAATCCATCCCTGGTATGCCCGGACTTAATAATAATCTTGACAGGGGAGTGCCATTTTTTATCCGTAATGTCACGAGCAGTGGGCAATTGGTAGATTACTACCAAGCTTACAAATTTTTGGAGTTGGCTGAGAGAGTTCCCTATGCAGATGATTCGTTTTTACAAATAGCAAAACATATTTCAGTGGATGATAATCCAATAATTATTATAGCTGAATAGGTTATACTGATGGGTATAGCCATTGCGATGGCAAAACTGTATGAACATACAGGGAATAAAGTATTTTTAGATTTTTCCTATGAATTATTGGATATAGTGATCTCTAAAGTTAGTAGAAACTTTTTATGACATGAGTAAATTTGATTTTCTGAAAAAGTATTTCAACAATAATGTAAGTTAATAAAACATAATACGATATTCTTATAAAATGGGTAGTTTAGTCAAAATATTTATATGATGAGATATAATTTTCATGCAACTGTTGCCTTTATAATTTTAATTGGCTCGTATTCGTGCAATTTCACCCAAAACGAAAAGCCCGACGAAACCGTTCAACAATTACTGCCCGACACCCCAGCAGAAGTTACAACCATAAGGTTGCAAACAACTGATTTTGAGCATGAGTTGACCGGTAATGGTAAGATTTCGGCACAGTCGGTTGCCGAAGTGCGATTTCAAACCGGTGAAATGATTACGAAAATTTATGTGAAAAATGGTGACGAGGTTTCAAAAGGACAATCCATTGCCGAGCTCGATACTTATGTTCTGACCAAGAGACTGGAACAGGCAAGAGATGCCTTGGAACGCAGCAAATTAGAGATGCAGGATGTACTGATAGGGCGTGGATATAGTCTGGATAGGATAAATGAGGCCCCCGATAATATCAGGGAGCTTGCGGCCGTGAAGAGTGGCTTTAACCAAGCACAGAACCAGTTTGACCTGGCAGAGTACGACCTGAAGCAGGCTATATTGATTGCACCAATAAGCGGCAGGATTGCCAATCTGTTTTCTAAAATCAATACACTCTCCAAAGCGTCGGAGGTATTTTGCAATATTTTAGATACACAAAATCTGGAGGTGACCTTTACCGTGCTTGAAAATGAATTAGGATTTATAAGTAGTGGCGATAAAGTGATTGTTACTCCATTTTCGATGCCCGATGTGCAGGTGCAGGGACGTGTCTCGGAGATAAACCCTTGGGTGAATGAAAACGGCATGGTAAACATAAAAGCCTCAGTGGCATATCACGGCAGGCTGGTAGAGGGCATGAACGTCCGAGTTAGCGCATTTAGAACCGCCGGCAAACAATGGGTAGTGCCAAAATCGGCTGTGGTGCTACGCACAGGCAAGCAGATAGTGTTCTCCATTGTTGACGGCAGGGCTATCTGGAACTACGTGGATACGGGAATGGAAAATGCCACCCAATACACCATTACTGGTGAAACACTCAAAGAGGGCGATCTGATTATAACAACCGGAAACATCAATCTGGCACACGAATCGCCGGTGAAAATAATTTCAGATGTTCAGGAGGATAACTAACCTACAGCAAGTCTAAACGATATGATTAAATACCTTCTGCAACGCCCCATAGCTGTACTGATGGTCTTTCTTGCCTGTGTGATCATTGGCACCATCACATACACCACACTACCGGTGTCGCTGCTGCCCGATATAGCCATTCCCGAGATAACAGTTCAGATAACGGGCGACAACATGTCGGCGCGCGAACTGGAAAACACAGTGGTGAAGCCCATTCGCCGTCAGTTGATGCAAACAGGGCAGTTGCGCGACATTTACAGTGAGGCTCGTGATGGTTCGGCCATTATACGTATGAAGTTTGACTATGGAACCAATACTGATCTGGCATTTATAGAGGTGAATGAAAAGGTGGACGCATCGATGAACAGCCTGCCGCGCGATTTCAGCCGTCCGCGTGTGATCAAAGCCAGCGCAACCGATATTCCGGTGTTTTATCTGAACCTTACGCTTAAGGATGACAAGGTGTATGACCGGACGGATGAGCAAAAGTTCCTGGACCTGTCGGACTTTGCCGATAATATTGTGAAGCGACGTATTGAGCAACTGCCCGAAGTGGCTATGGCAGATATGACGGGACTGATGTTTCGACATCTGCAAATTGTGCCAGACATGAATATGCTTGAATCGGCATCCATCAGCTTAAAAGATATCGAGAATGTGCTTGCAGCAAATAATATAGAACCAGGGAGTATGACCGTGCGTGACGGATATTATGAATACAGCATCAAATTTTCGTCACTGCTGCGCACTCCCGATGATGTACGCAATATCTTCATCAGAAAGAATGACCGCATATTTCAGTTAAAAGACCTTGCCAGTATTGAGGTTGTGCGCCAGCCAGAAAACGGCATGTCACTTATCAACGGAAAGCGTGCCATCACTCTTGGGGTGATTAAGCAGGCCGATGAGACCATGTCGAAATTAAAAAAATCGATCAACACTACCCTATCCGATCTGGAGAAAACTTATCCAGATGTTGAGTTTACCATTAACCGTAATCAAACCGAACTGCTGGATTATACGATTGCAAACCTGAGAGAGAATCTCACTTTGGGATTTTTGCTGGTTTTCATCATCGCACTGTTGTTTTTGGGAGATGCCAAGTCACCTGTTATAATTGGACTCAGCCTTATTACGGCACTGATGACAACATTTATTTTCTTCTACCTATTTGGGCAATCGCTCAATATAATCACCCTGTCGGGGTTGATACTTGCCGTGGGTATGATGATTGACAGTGCCATTATCGTTACCGATATCATTGCTCAATACCGAATGCAGGGTTATTCTTTGGAGGAGTCGTGCGTGCGCGGAACAAATGAAATAATCACACCTGTATTAAGCTCCACGCTTACAACCATCGCCGTGTTTGTTCCGCTGGTGTTTATGAGTGGCATCGCAGGTGCTATTTTCTTTGCACAGGCATTTGCGGTGAGTATTGGGTTACTTGCATCATATTTCACCGGGATTATATTATTGCCCGTGCTATATAAGCTGGTTTATGGCATAAATTTCCGTTCCAACAAGCTAAGCAGTTTCTTTGGGCGCACACAGCAGTTTGCCGACAAGTGGGCATTTGGCTGGTACGACAGATGGAGTGATTTTATATTTCGTCACAAAGCTGTTGCTTTTACAGGGGTTGCTCTTTCAATTCCCTTTTGTGTTTTTATGTTCAATGCAATGCCCAAGTCGTCGATGCCTCACATAGATCAGGCCGAAACGCTGGCCATGGTGGAGTGGAATGAGAATATACACGTAGATGAAAACCGGGAGCGTATATATAAGCTGATGCAAACAAGTGATGAGTTTACCACTGAACATGCAGGTTATGCAGGACACAGGCAGTATTTGCTGGATAAGGAGAATGACCTTACACCATCGGAGGCGCAACTCTATTTTCGTGCCGATAAACCTGCAGATATTGACAAACTAAAAAAGCATATTGACAGCTGGGTAAAACAAAATTACCCTCAGGCGGTGGTTACTTTCTCTCCTCCCGAAAATGTGTTTGAAAAAATATTTGATACATCTGAGGCGCAGGTTGTTGCACAGATATATCCTGCCAACAGAGAAAAAACTCCTGCCTCGACCGATATACGATTGCTGCAGCAAAACATGCAGGCTGCTACGGGCATGGAAGCCGAGGGGATTGCTTTTGAGCAACAATATGTGATTAATATCGACAGAGAAAAGCTTCTGCTTTATGGTGTTGATTATAGTGAAGTTTATGGTGCTCTGCGAACTGCTTTTCGTGAAAATCAGATTGCTTTGCTGCGTTCTTATCAGCAATATTTGCCTATATCACTTGCAGGCAAGCAGCAGTCGGTAAATCAGGTATTAAGCCAAATAATGATTAACACCACAGGCAGATCAAACACTCCCGAAACAATGGTTCCGTTAAGATCATTTGTGGATGTGCATCGCGGGGAGGATATAAAAACCATTGTTGCCGGAAAAAATGACGAATACATTCAAATGAGTTACCACGAAGTGGCACATCCCCAAAAGCTGATACAGAGTGCAGAGTCGTATATCAAAAAAGAAAATGACTGGGAGGCAGTTTTCACCGGAAGCTTCTTTTCTAACCAGAAGATGCTTGGTGAGATGGTAGTAGTGCTTTTTGTCTCTATCATGCTGATGTACTTCATATTATCGTCTCAGTTTGAGAGTTTTTTGCAGCCGTTAATTGTTCTGATCGAGATTCCCATCGACTTTGCTTTTGCGCTGGTGGTACTATGGGCTACAGGGCACACTCTAAACCTGATGAGTGCCATCGGGCTGATTGTTTCCAGTGGTGTAATAATCAACGATAGTATCCTAAAGCTGGATATGATTAATGAGATGCGTAAACAGGGTGTGCCGCTTATGGAAGCAATACACTCAGCCGGCGTGAAACGTTTGAGGGCTATTATCATGACTTCGCTCACAACAATATTTGCAATGGTACCACTGTTGTTTTCATTCGACTTTGGTTCGGAACTGCAAAAACCCCTGGCTATAGGTATGATATCAACCATGATAGTGGGAACTTTAGTGAGTCTCTACATTGTTCCACTGGTATATTGGGCTATTTTTAGAAATAAAGGGAAAAGCATATGAAACGAATATATATAAAAATAATACTACTATCTGTTGGGGCGTTGATTACACTAAAGGTGTCGGCTAAGCCAGCCAAAACCATAACATTAGATTTATTCAAAACCGTGCAACTGGCCAAAGAGAATAACGAAAACACTGAGCACCTATATAAGATTGGTGAGGAGAAACATAAAATTGCGTCTATTGGTCAGGCCGACCTCCTTACTTTGAAATTAGACATGGTGAATGCACAAAATACACTCCAAAATGCAGAGAGTAATCTTAAGCGGGCAACTTTTGCCCTTGCCACCTATCTTAATCTGGATAAGAACACGAGGATAAATATTGAACTTCCTGCATACCCTGTTGAAATGGCGATACAAGTAGATGATGCTTTGATGTACACCAAGCAGAATAACCCCCGATATTTGACTTCGAAACAGCAGATATTAGAGTCGCAACACCAATTGGACAAGACTAAAAGAGAGTCGATGTTTAATGCAGGATTGGATGCCAGCATTGGGTTTAATCAAATTGCAGAATCTTTTCACAATGTGTATCGCAATCCATTGCAGCAGGATATTGTTTCGCTTACGTTATCTATTCCGCTGGTGGACTGGGGTGTGCGCAAAGGGCGATATAATATGGCAAAAAACAATCTGAACATTGTGCAACTTACAGCGCAGCAAGATGAAACCAGCCTTGAGGAGGACATTATCATGACGGTTGGCGACTTCTCGGTGCAGCAGCAGATGATACGCAGTGACGCAGAAGCAGTGGACTTGGCACGTATGGCCAATGAGCAAACACAGGAGCGTTTCATCATTGGTAAAGCAGATATTAATAGTCTTACCCTTTCTACAAACCGCCGTCAGCAAGCACAGCGCAACAATATTGCGGCTCTAAAGAGCTATTGGCAGAGTTATTTTAAAATTCGTCGCCTCACTTTATTCGATTTTGAACGAAACAAAACAATTGACGTGGAGGATATGGAATGGTGAACAAGAAAAACAGCATATCATCCTTTACCATCATAGTGGCATTTTTGAGTGTGGCTCTGATGGGTGCGGCACTGATTCCGTTGCTGCCCGTGAAGCTTGCGCCATCGCGTACGCTACCTGGGCTGTCGGTCAACTTCAATATGCCGGGAAACTCAGCACGTATTGTTGAGATAGAAGCTACCTCCAAACTGGAGTCGATGCTGGCAAGAATCAAAGGGGTGAGAAACATACATTCCGAGTCGGGAAACGGCTGGGGCAATATCACGCTGGAGCTAGATAAACACACACCGATTGACGTAGCCCGCTTTGAAGCCTCAACCATCATAAGGCAAATGTGGGGCGACTTGCCGCACGAGGTCACTTACCCCTATATAACAGTAAGGCGACCCGACGAAAATGCTGACCGTCCGTTCATGACCTTTACGGTCAACTCAGCAGCCATGCCCATAGTGATACAGAACTATACCGAAAATAATATTAAGCAACGTCTCAATGATATTCCAGGCATCTATAAAATAGAGGTGCGAGGCGCAACACCCATGGAGTGGCAGCTAACCTACGATAATGATCAGTTGCAAGCACTGGGAATAACCACAAATGATATACGTAATGCTATATCCACCTACTATAGTTCCGATTTTTTGGGAATGGCACAGACGAAGGAGGCTGAAAAAACACCATCATGGATACGTATTATGTTAATGTCGGGTGGTGAGAGTAAAACCTTCAATGCAGGCGATATTCACATTAAAAACAGGGATGGAGCTCTGATAAGACTGAATCAGCTGGTGAAGGTGGTGCACAACGAACAGATGCCTCAAAGCCATTATCGTATCAATGGGCTCAACTCTATCTACCTTTCACTTACTGCTGACGAAAGTGCCAATCAGCTTCGCCTTAGCAATCAGGTGCACGAAGCTATGCATGAAATCAGGCAGTCACTTCCCACGGGATATGAGGTACACAACAGTTATGATGCCACAGAGTATATTAATACAGAGCTAAACAAAATATATCTACGAAGCGGATTGACGGTGATTATTCTCTTGCTTTTTGTATTGCTTATCACACGCAATATACGCTATCTATTTTTGATTGCTGTTACACTATCCATCAATCTTGCCATTGCAGTGATACTCTACTATTTGCTGGGGCTTGAGATACAGTTATATTCCCTTGCCGGTATCACCATATCGCTGAGTTTGATTATTGACAACACCATAATAATGACCGACCATATCATGCATCGAAAAAACAGGAATGCTTTTATGCCTATTCTTGCGGCTACGATGACCACTGTGGGTGCTTTATCTATCATATTCTTTTTGGATGAAAAAATAAGACTCAACCTGCAAGACTTTGCAGCAGTGGTGATGATAAACCTGACGGTTTCTCTGGCAGTGGCACTGTTTTTTGTGCCTGCTTTGGTTGATAAGATTAAGTTAAGTAAAAGAAAACCGATAAATAGGCGTGGTTTATTGCTCAAAATACCATTCCGCCCAAGGCGAATAACTATCTATTTCAACCGTTTTTATGAGGGAATGATACGCATCTTTTCGCGCCGCAAATGGATTCCGTTTACAGCAGTCGTGCTGTTATTTGGACTGCCAGTTTTCATGATTCCCGACAAGATTGAGAAGGACACCATATTTGCCAAACAGTACAACAAGGTGTTTGATAATCCCACCTACAAAGAGAAGGTGAAACCTATGGCTAGCAAAGCCCTGGGCGGAACGTTACGCCTTTTTGTAGAGAAGGTATTTCAGGGCAGCTATTTCACTCGCAGTGAAGAGTTAGTGCTTACCATCGCAGCATCTATGCCCAACGGCACCACCCTGCCCCAGATGAATGATTTAGTGAAAAAGATGGAGCATCACCTGAGCGGATTTCCAGAAATCAGGCAATTTCAGACCAATATACCCAATCCCAGGCGTGCCTCTATTCAGGTATTTTTCACCAAAGAGGCAGGGGGAAGCGGTTTTCCATATCAGTTGAGGAGTAATGTAGTCAGTAAGGCTTTGGAACTGGGTGGCGGTAGTTGGGGAGTTTATGGATTACCGGATCAGAACTTTAGTAATGATGTGTCTGAATTTGCAGGTAACTACCATGTAAAGCTCTACGGATATAATTATGATGAGCTATACGCATGGGCTGATACGCTTAAGAACAGACTATTGAGTTACAGAAGGATAAAGGAGGTGAGTATCAACTCTGACTTTTCATGGTATAAGGATGATTACAGAGAGTTTTCATTTGACCTGGATAAGAGAAGGCTGGCGGCGATGGGGCTGCTTCCGGGTGAACTGTTTGCTTCACTCAATCCAGTATTTGCCAAGGACTTGTGGGCAGGTGCAACCACTACAGGGGGCGAACTGGAGAATATAATGCTGACAAGCCGGCAAAGTCGTGATTATGATATCTGGGCACTTCAATATTTGTCACAAACCATCGGCAATAAAAATTACAAACTGGATGAGCTGGCCCAAATTACCAAGGAACAGGCTCCACCACAAGTGGCTAAAGAGAATCAGCAGTATCGTCTTGCTTTGCAGTTCGACTACATTGGTGCCAACACTCAAGGCTCAAAAGTGCTAAAGCGTGAAGTGGAGGAGTTAAATAAGATTTTACCCATGGGCTACACTGCATATGAAGAGAGCAGTGGCTGGGGATGGAGCAAAAAGGATAATAAACAATATTGGCTGATCGGACTGCTAATTGTTATTATTTTCTTTACCACCTCTGTATTGTTCAACTCCATCAGACAACCTTTGGCAGTTATTTTTGTGATTCCTGTTTCGTTTATTGGTGTGTTTCTTACTTTTTATTGGTTCAAGCTCAATTTTGACCAAGGTGGTTTCGCATCATTTATACTGCTTTCGGGTATAACAGTGAATGCCAGTATTTATATAATGAATGATTTTAATATGATTCGTCGCACACGACCGGGCCTGTCGTTGATGAAAGCTTACATCAAGGCATGGAACTCAAAGATTATCCCTATTTTTCTGACGGTGATTTCAACTATGCTAGGTTTTATCCCCTTTATGGTGGGAACAGCAAAGGAATCGTTCTGGTTTCCACTTGCGGCAGGCACCATCGGTGGGCTTGCCATGTCGATAATTGGTATTTGGGTGTTTTTGCCATTGATGACGGTGGGGAAAAAGGATCGAGAGCTCTATAAACAAAAAATAGATTGAAAGAGGGAAATTATAGTTTGCTTTTTGAGCAGTTATTAGACTTTTGGGATAATTTAGTCCGCTGGAATGTTCATTGGAAAAGTGCTATTTTTTGCTTTTTTATGCTTTGGTCATAAATGCAAAAAAGCCCTGTAAGTCGGTACTTACAGGGCTTTGCTTTGTTTTGCCCTTTTTTTCAGCGGAGAGAGAGGGATTCGAACCCCCGGTACCTCGCGGTACAACGGTTTTCAAGACCGCCGCAATCGACCACTCTGCCATCTCTCCTTATTGCCGCTCTTTTGCGGTGCGTCTTTTTTGAAGACGGATGCAAAAGTAGCGCTTTTTTTCAATCTGCCAAAGATTGAATGCTGTTTTTTAGTAAAATATTCATGCCTGCATCTTCTTGCTGTTTTAAGTTGATTGTAATCAGTGTTTTGTGTGTTTTGAGTATCGGAAAATATTTTTTGTGACGTCTATTAAATTACCATATTATATGATAATTTTGAGCCGTTATTAATGAATGGTACGCAGAATCTAAAATTTGATTTGAATGAGCAATAAACCATGGCATACGGAAACGGTGGATTCCGTTTTTTCAGCCTTCAGTACTTCGGTGAAGGGTCTCTCTGCCGCGGAGGCCGTAGAGCGCCTCCAGGAATATGGCCCAAATGAGTTGGCTGGAGAAAAAAAGTCAACTTTTTGGCAAATATTTTTCTCCCAGTTTTTAAACGTGTTGGTGATCGTGTTAATTATCTCGGCCACCATCTCCCTGTTTCTTGGGAAAAATGTGGAGTCCATCTCCATTTTTATTATTGTGGCGCTGGCTGCTGTTTTGGGAACCCTTCAGGAGTACCAAGCTGGTAAAGCCTTAGAAGCCTTGCGCCGCATGGCTTCGCCCAATGCTACGGTGGTACGCGATGGCGAAACTTGCGAGATTGCCGCAAGCGACCTGGTGCCCGGCGATGTGGTGGTGATCGCCTATGGCAACAAGGTACCTGCCGACATCCGGCTCATTGAGAGCAACAATTTGCAGATCGAAGAGGCTGCCCTGACCGGGGAGTCCCTCGCAGTGGAGAAGAATATTGACGTGGTGGAATTGGCCGATTGCCCGTTGGGCGACCGTAAAAACCTGCTTTACATGGGCACCTCTGTTTCCAATGGCCGGGGCAGGGGCGTGGTAGTGGGAACTGGCAAACAGACCGAGTTCGGAAAGATTGCCACCATGCTCGAAAACACAAAAACCGAGCAAACACCATTGCAAAAAAATCTCGACAAGCTGGGCAAGCAAATCGGCATCATTGCCATTGTGGTGGCGGTGATATTATCCACATTTTCCTTTTTCACCCAAGGCAACTCTTTGCTTGATGCCTTCATCTGGGCCATCGCGCTGGCGGTTGCCATCATTCCCGAAGCGCTACCTGCCGTGGTCACCATTGGCTTGGCGCTTGGCGTGCAGCGCATGGTTAAACGCCATGCCCTCATCCGTAAATTGCCGGCTGTGGAGACACTGGGTGCAGTGAATGTGATCTGTACCGACAAAACAGGAACCCTGACCAAGGATGAGATGACGGTTCGCAAGATCTATGCTGCCGGAAAAACCTTTGACGTGCAGGGAAGTGGCTACCAGCCCGAAGGTACCATCACCGGCGATGCCCTTTCATCCGATGAACAATTGCATAAAATGTTGTCGTACGGCGTGTTGTGTGGCGATGCTGAGTTGAAATTGACCGACGAAGGTTGGGATGTGCTGGGCGACCCTACTGAGGGTGCCATCATCACAGCTGCCCGCAAGGCCGGCATCGACGACCGTGCCGTTCGTGACAGTTATCCCCGTCTGGAGGAGATCCCCTTCACCTCTGATAAGAAATATATGGCTACCGCCCACCAGCATCAGGATGGGACTATCTTGATCGCCAAAGGCGCTTATGAGGTGATACGCCAAAAATGTGCCTTTGCCGAATCGGCAGGAGCCATTGATGCTGTGGATGGTGCTTTGAATGATTTGGTGGATGCCTATTCGCACCAGGCGTTGCGCATCATTGCCATCTGTTACAAGCAGGTGGATTCGAGTACGCCCCTGCACGAAGATCAACTTAACAATATGACCTTGGCCGGTTTTGTGGCCATGATTGATCCCCCGCGCGAGGAGGTGAAACCTGCCATTGCACACTGTCATGAAGCAGGTATTCGTACCATCATGATCACCGGCGACCATAAGAATACAGCCTTTTCCATTGCCAAGGAGCTCAAGATTGCCAGTTCCGAGTCGCAAGTCTATTCGGGTGTGGAAGTGGCACGTATGAGTGATGCAGAACTGGATCGGGTGGTCACTGAGGCCAATGTGTTTGCCCGCATTGCACCTGAGCACAAGTTGCGCATCGTCGATTCGCTGATGAAACAAGGGTTTGTGGTTTCCATGACCGGCGATGGGGTGAACGATGCCCCGGCCCTTAAAAAGGCTAATATTGGTGTGGCCATGGGCATCACCGGCACAGATGTGAGCAAGGAAGCCTCCGATATGATCCTGACCGACGACAATTTTGTCACCATTGTGGCGGCCATCGAAGAGGGGCGTACCATTTTCGAAAACATCCGCAAATTCCTGATATTCCTGTTAAGCGGCAATGCCGGAACAGTGTTCGCGCTGATGCTGGCCTTCCTGTTTGGCATGAGGCTGCCATTGAGTCCTGTTCAGATCCTATTCATCAATTTTATTCTTGATGGTCTGATTGCTATTGCCATAAGCCTTGAAAGCAGTGAGCCAGGCATTATGCAGCACAAACCCCGGAAGGTTAGTGATGGCATTATCAATTCAGCAGGTTTGATGCGCATCATGTTGCTAGGTGGCGCCGTAGCCATCATTTCGTTTGGCATCTATTATTTCGCCCAACATGTTTTGTTGATGGGAGAGGTGGAGAGCCAGACCTTGTTCTTCCTGACTTTGATTTTTGCCAGGATATTTAACAGTTTAAATCACCGCTCACTGAATGGTTCCATATCGAAGACCGGTGTTTTCGGCAACAGGCCGCTGATTGTTTCTTCATTGATCAGTGTCGCATTGGTGTGGTTGACCACCATGGTGCCAGTATTACAAATTGCCTTTGGCAATATGGCCATGTCGCCCCTCAACTGGTTGATGGCCATTGCTGCAGGTGCTCTGGTGATTGGTTTTGGCGAGTTGTTCAAAAAGCTGGCCGTCAAGAAAATATAATTAAAAAAGTGGCTCTCCTTGATGAAAGGGAGCCACTTTATATTACAATTTGGAGCCGGAGTTTCTTCCGGCTCTTTTTTTGTTATTTCTTCAAGAAACAGGTTTTCAGTACAATGCTGCTGCCATCAATTTTGCAGTCCACCTCTTCTGGATTTTCGGTCAGGCGGATGCTTTTCACCTTGGTGCCCCGCTTGATTACCATCGACGATCCTTTTACCTTCAGGTCCTTGATCACGGTCACCGCATCACCATCCACCAACTCGGTGCCATTGCTGTCCTTGGCCACGCTGTTTTCAGAGGCCTCTTCACCGGTGGAAGCCGCCCACTCATGTCCGCAATCGGGACAAACATTCATCATGCCATCAAAATAGGTGTTGCCCATGCTACATTGAGGACAGTTTGAAATAGTATTCATATTTAGAAGTTTTTGAGGGGTTGTCCTAAAAGTAATTTTCCGACTTTCCCCATGGTTTGTAAACACAACAACCTCCCGGTGAACCCAATGGAAGCTGTTGGAAATTGAGCACCAAAGATAACTCTTTTTATACGAATGGAAAAATAGTAGCTGCCCGTTGGTGCAAGGAAGGGTTTGGTTGAATTGTTTTTTTAGGTTGAGTTCTGTAAATTTACCAACCCATTTATGAAAAGGCAGTTTTCCGCTGCCATTCAATTTGAATCAATACTAATCAACCATAAAATATTGCAACATGAATAAATTGTTCTTAATGATGATGTTATCTGTTTTGGCACTGGCAGGGTGCCAAAAACCCGCAACCAAAATCCCATGTTATGCATGGGCTTCCGGGCCTGGACAAGCTACCGATGCCGAGATCAAAGCTCTGTTCGAGGATTGGAAAGCCAAAGGGATTGATGGTCTGCTCTACTCAGGCGGCCAGCAGCCCGAGAATTATGCACGGGTGGGGAAGATTGCCAAAGCTGCCGGATTGGAGTTCCAAGCCTGGATTCCAACCATGGTGCAAGGGGGCAATCCCAAGTTGACCGCCGATTTGTATGCGGTGAATGGCAAGGGGGAATCGGCTTTCGACAAACCCGCTTATGTTGATTATTACAAGTTCTTGTGTCCCAATAGGGAAGAGGTCTTCACCTTCTTGAGTGAAATGTATGGCGCCGTGGCGGCCGTTCCTGAGATTGATGGCATCCACCTCGATTACATCCGCTTCCCCGATGTGATCCTGGCCCGCGGCCTGTGGGATAAATATGGCTTGGTGATGGACCGGGAGTATCCGCAGTTCGACTACTGCTATTGTGATACTTGCGTGGCGCGTTTCAAAGCCCAAACTGGTATCGACATTAAAACGGTGGAAGACCCATCGCAGGTGGAAGAATGGAAACAGTACCGCTACGATTTGATTACCAATATGGTGAATCGTTTGGCCGAAACCGTGCATGCCCATAATAAATCGATAACGGCTGCCGTATTCCCCGGTCCCCATTCGGTGGCAAAGAAGATTGTGCGCCAGGAGTGGGATAAGTGGAATCTGGATGCCTTTTACCCAATGAACTACAATGATTTCTACCTTGAAGGCACTGCTTGGGTGGGTGCCATGTGCAAGGAGGGTGTGACAGCCTTGGATAACCGGAAGCCCCTATACAGCGGATTGTTTATCTGTCCCAATCCTGCTAATAAAAGTGGGGAGCTCGACCCCGAAAATCATGGCGTGAACCCCGAAGAGCTTGAAGTGGCCATCCGTGAGTCGGTGCAGAATGGCGCCAAAGGTATCTGCCTCTTTACCCCCGACCGCATGACCCCCGAGCACTGGGTGGTATTCGAAAAAGCCATTTGGCAAAAGTGATATTCACTATTTGTTATAATCTGAACCAGATTGTGCCATTGAAAAATGTTGCAATCTGGTTTTTTATTGCAGATCCATATTTTGACTTGATAGTTTTTTTTAATATATTGTTCTTTAGTTATTTGTGGTGTTCTGTTAGAGATAGAAGCGGGCTGTAACAGGATATTTTTGGGTTTGTTGGATGAAAAGGGGTATCTTTGCAGCATAATTCAAGATTGATACGATTGGTTTTGGTTTTCCTCCAATCCACTTTTCTTATAATAATTATTTATAGCACAATCCTTTTTTTGGTTTCAAACTGTGCTCCAACCACGATAATTTCCTGCTAACCATTTTATTCCGTTAGGCGGGTTGAAATATAAAATATTGAATAATGATTAAACTTAAATTTTTGAATCAGCCAAATTTAAAATCAACCTTTAATAAATCGGTCACCATACCCAGTTTGATCATCATTGTTGGGATCTCGCTTTTTTGTGGGTTGTTCCCAGCTAAAGCTCTTTCTGTTTTGACTTACCTGAAAGGGCAGATTTTTGCCAATATGAGCTGGTTTTATGTTATGGCGGTAACCGTATTTGTTGTTTTTTTGATCACTCTGGCTTTAAGCCGCCATGGCAAAACCCGGCTTGGCAGTAATGATGAAAAACCCGAATACTCTTTTTTTTCTTGGGTGGCTATGCTCTTTGCTGCCGGGATGGGTATCGGACTGATGTATTTTGGGGTGGCAGAACCGCTCTCTCATTTTGCCAGTGTAACCAATCAGGGAGAGCTTTGGGCTGAAAAAGCAAAAATAGCCCAGGTGTATACTTTTTTCCACTGGGGTATCCATGCCTGGGCAATATATGCAGTTGTGGGGCTCTCTTTGGCTTATTTCACTTACCGCTACAAACTGCCATTGTCCTTGCGCAGTGCTTTCTATCCTATGTTGAAGGACAAAATCCATGGCCGCCGCGGCGATGTGATTGATGTGTTTGCATTGTGCAGCACTTTTTTTGGTTTGGCCACCACTTTGGGCTTTGGTGTGGTTCAGCTAAATGCAGGTCTTGGCAATATGGGCTTAATGCCACAGGATAGCTTTCAGCATCAGATCGTTATTGTTTTGGTTATTATGCTGATTTCAATCCTCTCAAGCATATCGGGTTTGGGTAAAGGTGTCAAATTTTTGAGTCAGATAAATATATTGGCCGCCATTTCGTTAATGATGTTTATTTTATTGGTTGGCCCAACAGTTTATCTATTGGGCTCTTTTTCTGAAAGTGTGGGAACTTACTTGAGTAATTTTATCTCATTGACCTTCAATACTTACTCCTATGAGCCGGAAAAGCAAGCATGGTTTACCAACTGGACCATTCTGTATTGGGCTTGGTGGATCTCCTGGTCACCCTATGTGGGTTTATTCATTGCCAAAATATCGAAGGGGCGTACCATCCGGGAGTTTATTTTTGCCGTTATTTTGATCCCTTCAATATTCAACTTTTTGTGGATGACCATCTTTGGCAATACGGCCATCTGGATGGATAACCATCAGCTGGAAGGATCTTTAAGTGCAATGGTGGGTAAACCGGAGGTGTTGCTTTTCAGTTTCTTGAATCAATTGCCATTGGGTACCATTGCTTCTGCCATGGCTATTTTTATTATCTGTATTTTTTTCATTACATCAGCCGACTCTGGAATTTATGTAATGAATAATATCGCCACCAAGAATGCCAAGGAATCCCCAAAATGGCAGAATATTTTTTGGGGTTTGTTGTTGGCTGGGCTATCCCTGAGCCTTTTGAGCCTTAAAGGATTGGAGTCGTTGCAAGCAATGACTCTGGTGGCAGCACTACCTTTCGTGGTGATTATGCTGATGCTTTGTTATAGCTTGTTGAAGGCGCTTAATATCGATGCCAGGTATCATGCCACCAAATTCTCTCCTTCAACATTGAATTGGACCGGAAAGGTATGGCAGGAACGATTGGATAGGATTTTAACCTATTCACAAAAAAAAGATGTCGGGATTTTTATTGATACAACCGTGCGCTTAGCATTCGACGAGTTGATTGCTGTCTTGAAAGAGAAGGGGATTGATGCCACTTTGCACCATGCAAAAAAACCAAGCCTTAAGATTGAGTTGGAAATTGCCCATCAAAGCATGATGAATTTCCGTTATGGTGTCAAGGCTCAACCCAAAACCATTTCCGATTTTTTAATCAATGAAGAAAATGCCCCTGAAGTGGGTGAGAAGATCTTTATTCCTGTTACTTATTTTGGCGATGGCCGCACCGGGTACGATATCCAATATTTTACCAAAGAAGAGATTATCAATGATATAATCAAGCATTATGAGCGCTTCCTGACAATTATCGGCGATCAATCAAACGAACTCTTTATTTTGTCAAACGACTAGTCTCTCTCCCTCGATTGAAACGAGGGGGATCTTTTTCTTGCATGTTTAATAGGAAACAACCCTTGATTGCTGATAATTTTCATGAAAATAACCCCTTGGAGTTGATATTTGTCTGCTTTTTCCCCGTCTGGCTGATATATTTTTGCCGCTGAACGAATCAATCTGTCATGAGTGCTTATAAGAAGTTGAAGGAGTGGGGTTTTTTGACGCGCCGCCGGTTGGAGGCCATTGTTTTTTTAGGGTTATTCCTTTCATTTTTTGGCTACATTGGCCATGTGATGGGAGTTGGTAATATGCTCAACACCATTATGAAGACCAGCCATCACCTGTTGGTCAACACGGTGTTTTTTATTATGGGCATCACTGTGCTGAGTGGCGCCTTGAGCCGATTGCTCATCGAGTTTGGGGTGGTGCGGCTGCTGGAGGTGATGATGGCGCCATTGATGCGCCCGTTTTACAACCTGCCCGGCGTGGCTTCGCTGGCCGGTTTGATGTCCTTCTTCTCCGACAATCCCGTGGTGATGAGTTTGACCACCGATAAAAATTTTAGCCGTTATTTCCGAACCCACGAATTGATCTCTGTCACCAATTTTGGTACCTCCTTTGGCATGGGTATGGTGGTGATCGCTTTCATGACCGGGCTGGGTTATTTTTCCGGCGCCATGATCGGCCTTGCCGGAGCTTTTGTGGGGGGCATTGTGGCCACCCGCCTGATGCAGCTCTTTATCAAAGGGAAAATTCCACCCGAGCGCGATTTTGTGCCATCGGGTGATGAGCAAAAAATAGTTTTTTGCAACCAAGGGAGTTATTTCGAGCGTTTCCTTAATGCGCTTCTGGATGGCGGCAAATCGGGTGTTCAGCTGGGGTTGGCCATCATTCCTGGTGT
>JAGPIS010000104.1 GCA_018054835.1 Breznakibacter sp.
CGTTGGCCAACGTTTCAAACTCTTCAACCGTCAATTTAAGCTTCGGATTGCTGAAATTGATGTCCGATTCACGGTTTAATGGAATCAGGTGGATATGGGCATGCGGCACCTCCAAGCCCAATACCGCCACTCCAACCCGGTTGCAGGGAACGGTCAGTTTCAAGGCTTTGGCTACTTTTTGGGCAAAAACCATCATCCCACCCAACAATTCGGCGTCCAAATCAAAAATATAATCAATTTCCTGTTTTGGAATCACCAAGGTATGTCCCTTTGCCAGAGGGTTGATGTCCAAAAAGGCATAATAACGCTCATCTTCGGCTATTTTATACGACGGAATTTCTCCGTGGACGATTTTGGTGAAGATTGTTGCCATAATGTTTTTTTTAGCAAGGATTACATGGTAATGTCGATAATTTCAAATTTCATCAAACCCGAAGGCACTTGAATGTCCACCTGGTCGCCAACCTTCTTCCCAATCAAACCTTGGGCAATTGGTGTTGAAACGGATAGCTTGCCAGCTTTCAAATCGGCTTCAGTTTCAGGAACCAAAGTATATACCATTTGAGCATTATTTTTTAAATTCTTTATTGTCACCTTATTGAGAACCTGAACCTTAGACGTATCAATCTTTGACTCGTCGATAATGCGGCTATTGGCAATGGTGTCTTTGAGCTTGGCAATGCGCATCTCAAGCAAGCCTTGCGCTTCCTTGGCGGCATCATATTCGGCGTTTTCCGACAAATCGCCCTTGTCGCGAGCCTCGGCAATTTGACGAGAGATACTTGGACGTTCAATGCTTTCCAACTGCTGTAACTCTTCCTTTAGTTTTTTAAGTCCTCCTTCTGTTACAAATTTTACTTGTGACATATTTAAATCCTCCAATTTTTAGGTATATGCAAAAAAAATAAGAATCCTGAAATTGCTCAGGACTCTCTTAGACAAATATACTAAGATTAATTAATTATTTAAAAGTGTATTTAATTGTATTAAATTAACCGGGGAAATGTTGGGGTCGCTTCAAAATTTCAGATAAGATAATTGCTCTTTGCCAATCCACCTCTTCGCCCTCATTGTCCTCTCCGGTTACTTCTTGCTCGTAAGCTTCCTGAGTCTTTCTGGCAGTAACTGAAGTGACAATTCCTGTTTTGAATCTCTTCTCAGGCTCGGTTTTAACAAGTTCCTGCTTAGCTTCCGTTCGGGCTTTCCTGGGTCGGATGAATTCCGGTCTCTTTTTCTGAAATATCTCTTTTAATTCCTCGGGCAAATTTAGTTCCTGCTCACGATCAGGCATGAAGGGGGGAACAGCTTCCTGCTGTTTCCTTTTCTTCATCACGCTAGCAACCAAAGCAATGACTATGAAAAGAACATATAATATATCTCCGATATTATCCATGTTTCTTTTTATTTGCGACTATAAATATAGGAAGGAGATTTATAAAAACAAAATCTCCTTCATCCAATATTTAAAACTATTTGTAATTTTGACCCCGTTGACAGGACACTCTTCACTTTCCCGTATGCTCAAAACCAAAAAATTGGCAATGACTAAAAAAGATCTGTTTACAATAATCATTCCATTATTCATCCTTGTTTCAGGATGCAACACGAATGAGAACGACATCATTCCGAATGTCCGTTTCCATGTGGTGCTCAATCTTGACGATCCCCGCTACTCTGGAAATTTGTTCGAGATATACCAAGTTCCCAATTATGGTTTTGCTGGTCTCAAAGGCATTGTGGTCTATCAGTACGACCGGAACCGTTACCTGGCATTCGACTTGGTGTGTCCTCATGAGGGCGACCGATTGGTGAAGGTGGTGCGCAGCAGCAACAGCGATTTCTATGTGTGCCCAGAGTGCAAGTCGGAGTATTACATCAATGTGGAATATGGCATTGTAAAAGGAGTGTCGAGATGGCCGTTGAAAATGTATGCCACCAGTTACGATGAAGCCACCAACCTCCTCTCCATCTGGAATTAACATCCAACCGCAAAGGATTAAAAAAAGCCTGCTAAAGAAACAGGCTCAGTGTTATTTAGTACGACGACAACGCTTTACGCAAATTCTCGAACCGCATCTCATAATCCTTCATGGATAACCGTATCACCTCATGAGCCTCATCGGTATTGTAAATATGGGTGATTTCCGAAACCCGATCCTGTCCCGGCATATCCTTATAAGTCAGGAAGTAGTGTTTCAACCGGCTGATCACCAATTCGGGCAATTGGGATATATCCTTGATATCGCCGTAAACAATATCACCTTTCAGCACGGCGATGATTTTATCGTCGGCTTGATTGCCGTCGATCATGCGTAAACCACCAATAGGGATGGCCTGGGCTAAAATATCACCATGGGTAATGTCCTTTTCGGTCAGCACACAAATATCAAGCGGGTCGCCATCACCTTTAACATCCTGCCGGCCGGTTTTTTCACAGCAATATCCGCCAACCAAGTCGCCACAATAAGTTTGCGGAATAAAACCATACAGAGCCGGAACCACATTGGAATACTTCTGCGGCCGGTCGATACGCAGGTACCCGCTGATTTTGTCTATCTCATATTTGATTGTGTCGGTTGGAACCACTTCGATAAAAGTAGTCACCTCATGCGGGGCAGTATTACTGATGTCAATGCCATGCCAGGGATGCGATTTATAACGTAGTCCCATAAGCTTTCCAATCGGATCCATTAAACTATTTGACGACATATCGTTCTTTTGATTTTCTTTCATTAAAATGCTTTATTCAAAGCGCAAATATGTGACAATAATCGTGTTTATCAAAACATTATGCCTGTTAATTCATGTCCCCCAAGTATCGCGATCGAGACTGCGGTATTGGATGGCTTCGGCAATGTGGTTTGGTTCGATATCGGCACAACCCTCCAAATCGGCAATGGTGCGCGAAACCTTGAGGATCCGGTCGTAGGCTCGTGCCGACAAGCCAAGCTTTTCCATCGCCATTTTCAAAATATTACGCCCTGCCTCATCGGGTTCGGCAAAAACATGCAGCATTTTCGTAGTCATCTGTGCATTGCAATAGATTTGAGGATGATTCATGTACCGCTTAGTCTGTACCTCGCGGGCTTTAATCACCCGGTCGCGGATACTGAGGCTTGGCTCCGAATTCTGGAGCTCCGACAATTTACTGAATGGAACTGGCACCACCTCAATGTGAAGGTCGATCCGATCCAACAAGGGTCCGGAAATTCGGCCCAGATACTTTTGCACAATACCGGGACTGCAAACACATTTTTTTTCGGGATGGTTAAAATAGCCACAAGGACAAGGATTCATGCTTGCCACCAACATGAAGCTGGCCGGATAATCAATGGCAAACCGAGCGCGCGAAATCGAAATCTTCCGATCTTCCAACGGCTGCCGCATCACCTCCAGCACCGTGCGTTTGAACTCGGGCAACTCATCCAAAAAAAGAACCCCATTGTGAGCCAAGGAAATTTCTCCAGGTTGAGGGAAGGATCCCCCGCCAACAAGTGCGACATCTGAAATTGTGTGATGGGGCGACCGGAAGGGCCTTTGGGTGATGAGTGAGGTGTTGGTTTTTATCTTGCCGGCCACGGAGTGAATCTTGGTAGTTTCCAAGGCCTCATTGAGCGACAAGGGGGGCAGGATGGAGGGCAGGCGCTTGGCCAACATGGATTTGCCGGAACCTGGAGGGCCAATCATAATGATGTTGTGACCACCGGCAGCTGCAATTTCCAGAGCCCGTTTCACATTCTCCTGTCCCTTAACTTCCGAAAAATCAAAATCAATCTGCCTCAATCCTTTCGAAAACTCTTCGGCCGTATCCACAGCAATCTCAGGCAAACCACCGCCGTTCTTGAAGAAATCGGCCACCTCCGACAGAGTGGTGGCGCCCAAAATAGTAAGGTTTTCAACAACTGCGGCTTCCCGTGCATTTTGGATGGGCAATATGCAACCCTCAAAGCCTTCCTCTTTGGCTTTTATGGCCATGGGCAACACCCCTTTCACCGGCAGCAAACCGCCATCAAGCGACAGTTCACCCATGATGATGTAGCGGTGAAGGGTTTCATTGGGAATCTGCTCGGAGGCGGCCATAATACCAATCGCCAATGGCAAATCATACGCCGACCCCTCTTTTCTAATATCGGCAGGAGCCATATTGATGACAATTTTATGCCCGGGCCATTTGTAACGGTTCACCCGCATGGCCGATTCGATACGTTGCTGGCTCTCTTTCACGGCATTGTCGGGCAAGCCCACCATAAAAAATTTGATGCCCTGCGAAACATTCACCTCCATGGTGATGGTATAGGCATCGATGCCACTGACTGCTGATCCGTATGTTTTTACAAGCATAACAAACTGATAACTGGACTATCTAATTTACAAATTAATTATTTAAAGATCATCAATTTAATATACAAATGCATGGTGAGACAACCTCAAAATTGGAATGACTAACAACTCAGTGGGTCAAAGAGGAACAACAGGACGATTTTTTGGTGCATTCACGCTTTTATTATGGCTTGAACTTTCTCAGATATGACTATCTTTGTCCTAGGAAAAGATTTTATTGTCGAAGAAATAAAAATCATCTTTCATGAGAGTGACTTTGTTTAAAATGCCACGCCACCGCATCTTTCATCATGTGCCCATCTACTACGATGAAGCCAAAGAGAAACAAGCAGAACGGTTGAAAAATGCCAAGGAAGATTTGGGTCTGTTGTCCGACGAGGAGAAACTGGCTGCTGTTGGTTCGCGCATCAAAGGCGGCATGCGTCGAAAACGCAACGATTTCTTTGAGCAATCATACAGTGAACGAAAAAAGTCAAATCTTCGTTTGATCGCCATTATCGTGGCCTTAGGTGCCATTGCCTATTTTTTGATGGGAGAGTATCGCGAAGAGATATTCAAACTTTTTTTAAAGTAATTTCTTATTAGGATGTCGAATGTGATTCAGTTATTGCCCGATTCGGTAGCGAACCAAATAGCAGCCGGAGAGGTGATCCAACGGCCGGCATCGGTCATCAAGGAGCTGATGGAAAATGCCCTTGATGCAGGTGCCACCGAAATAAAAGTGGTGGTGAAGGAGGCTGGGCGTACGCTTATCCAGGTGATTGACAACGGCAGCGGCATGAGTGAGACGGACGCGCGAATGGCTTTCGAACGACATGCGACTTCAAAAATCAAGGAGGCCAATGATCTGTTTGCCCTACGCACCATGGGTTTCAGGGGTGAGGCACTTGCCTCCATTGCCGCAGTAGCTCAAGTTGAACTGCTTACCCGCTGCGAAGGCGACGAATTGGGCACCCGCATCGAAATAGCGGCCTCACGCATCGAACGGCAGGAATCGGTGCAGTGTTCCTGCGGCACACAATTCCTGGTTAAAAACCTTTTTTACAATATCCCGGCACGCCGACGATTCCTGAAATCAAACAGTGCCGAGTTGCGCCACATTGCCAATGAATTTCTCCGGGTGGTTTTAGCCAATCCCCAAATTTCCTTCAGCCTAATCCACAACGATTCGGTGATGTATGCCCTGGCCGCAGGCAACTACAGGCAACGCGTGGCCGCTGTGGTCGGCAAAAATTTGAATGCCCAGCTGATCCCTGTGGATACAGAAACATCCATCGTACACATCCATGGCTTTATTGGCACGCCTGAAACAGCCCGGAAAAGCAACGGGGAACAATACTTTTTTGTCAACAACCGGTTTATGAAACATCCCTACCTCCATCGGGCGGTGATGGATGCCTATCAAAACCTGATCTCCAGCGATGTGGTGCCGGCGTATTTCATATTCCTCGACGTTGACCCGCAAATTATTGATGTCAATATCCATCCCACCAAAACGGAGATTAAGTTTGAAGATGAACGGATCATCTGGCAAATGTTGGGAGCTGCCGTTCGGGAGAGCCTGGGGAAATTCAACGTGGTGCCATCCATAGACTTCGACACATCCGATTTGATAGACATACCTGTTCCGCGAAGGGATGGCGACATATCGGCTCCATCCATACAGCTGGATCCGTTCTACAATCCTTTTGAAGAGGAGAAAAAACGATACAATTCAAGTTATTCGGCAAATCCATCGCCTGTGGGAAGCTGGAAAACCTTGTACAGCGGTTTTGAAAACCAATCGAACTCCGGAGACGATGATCTCGTTACAGGAGAGGAGACCTTTTTCTCTAGTTTTTCGACAAACACCGATGAGGAACCGGTACAACAATCTTTCATTTCGGCTGGATCTGAAGAAAAGCCATTGAACACAATCCGCTTTTTCCAGTTGAAAAATCGTTACATCCTCACTTCGGTCAAATCGGGACTGATGATGATCGATCAAAAACGCGCCCATGAACGGATCCTTTTTGAGGAGTATATGCACCTTGTGGCGGCACACCAAACCATCACTCAAAAGTTGCTTTTCCCCGAAGAGCTGCACTATTCGATGGAAGATGCGGCTATGATTGAAGAGATTATTCCGGAATTGAATGAGATAGGCATGACTTTGGAACAAATGGAAGACG
>JAGPIS010000105.1 GCA_018054835.1 Breznakibacter sp.
CCCTGAGCCGCACCCAGGTGGAGTTACGCGGCCAATACGAATGGCTGGGCATCCTGCTGCTGCTCATCAACAACTTCAACTCGGGTTACTCCAATGTACTGATCCAGAAAAATTCCCAGGACATATCCCCCATTGTGCTCAGCTCGGCATCCTTGATGATAGGCGGGCTGCTGCTCTTTGGCGTCTCCTTACCCCTGGAGGGTTGGAACATGGGGCCATTCCCCCTTTCTTATTACCTTTCGCTTGGCTGGCTCACCTTCCTTTCGGCGGCCGCCTACACCATCTGGTTCTCCCTCATCAAACGGCCGGGGGTTAAGATTTCGGAACTCAACATATGGAAGTTCCTGATCCCAGTGTCGGGAGCCATCCTAAGCTGGCTGATGATTCCCGAAGAGTACCCCGATGCCTGGTCCATAGGTGGCATGGTGGTGATTGGCATCGCCCTGCTGATTTTCAACAGAAAAAGTAATTGATTCAGAAAACAATTATTATGTTTGCATCCAGAATCAGATAAATGAAAAAAAATGAAACCATTGATCCAACTGGCAACAACCATCCTATTGGCCATCGGCATTCTTTCGATGTCGGCATGCGACAGTAACGAAACGCCCCAACCACAAGCCAACTTCGAGGTGCTGGGCATCACCTCCGTCAGCATCAACCAGCAGCCCATCGCGGTGAAGCCGGACGCAGCCCTTGAGACCAGCGCCATCAGTACCATGGTGCTTACCAGCATGACTTACCACCAGAACATACGCGTTGCCAAATATTGTTATACCATCCTTTGCCCTGGGGATATGACACCATCGGTGACAGTGGCGGCTTCCTTCCCCGACACCAGCATCACCACCACCTCCGAGGTGCTCCAGGATGGGCAAACGAGGATTACCGTGCTCGTCCAACGCACAGGCCATCCGGAGCAAATTGAGTATGAGTTTGTGTTTTTCACCTTGAAAAAGGAACAGTAGAGGCATCACTAAAAAGGACCACTATGACCATCCCCGTAGATTCCCAAATTGAGTTGAGGCAGTTGCGCCATTCGGATGCGGCGGATATTTTCAATACCATCGACACGCAAAGGGCGTATCTGGGAGAGTGGTTGCCCTTTGTGGCGTTCACCAAGGAACTGGCCGACACCCAAAAGTTTGTGGAATCGGTGGTGGATGCCCCCGAGGAGAGGTTCGAATATGTTTTCACCATCCGAAAAGCAGGCGAATTTGCAGGCCTAATAGGCTTCAAGGATACCGACCGGCTCAACCGCAAGAGCGAACTGGGCTATTGGCTCGCCGAGGGATTCCAGAAACAAGGGATCGTCACCCGCTCGGTGCAGCGGCTTTGCCAATATGCCTTCGAGGAGTTGGATTTAAACCGAATACAGATCAAGTGCGCAGTAGGCAACACAGCCAGCAACAACATTCCCAAGAGGCTGGGATTCCGGTTCGAAGGGATCGAACGCGAAGGGGAGCTGCTCACCGGCCAAATATTCACCGACCTGGCCATCTACAGCCGGCTCAAAAACGACAGCCCAAACGAATTGAGGTAGAGGAAGGGACTTAAGTAATAAGAAGAAAATATTGTGCATTTAATACCCCCTAGCCCCCTAAAGGGGGTACCTGCAACAGACAAGTCGATAAGGCAGTTGCTGAAAGTCCCCTTTAGGGAAACGAAGTTCGGCACAGCCAATTTAGGGGTAGAATAAAAGAGAATACGACATTATTTCATTCAAGGGACTCAGATTCGCAAGAAATTATTTTTGATGGCATACACAACCAAGGAGGCGGTGTTGGAGCATCCGGTTTTCAGCATCAGGTTGGCGCGGTGCTTCTCTACCGTTCGTTTGCTGATAAAAAGTTTATCGGCCACCTCCTGGTTCGACAGCCCGTTGCAGATCTCTAACAAAATCTCCTTCTCACGCTCCGACAGGTCGCTGGGCACCGAGCCGCTACGCATCAGCCCATTTTGGCGCATGGCCTGCTGCATCAGCTCCTGCGAAAAATAGTACTCACCCGCGAGAACCGACTCAATGGCCATCTCCACCTCCTTAAAATCGGCACTTTTCAGCAGATAGCCCTTCACACCAATCTCCACCAAGCGCGAGTAATACTCCTGGTCGCCAAACATAGAGAGGACAATAAGCTTCAACTCGGGGAACATGGCCAGCGCCTTGAGGGCGGCCTCGTTGCCATCCATCTGGGGCATGGCAATGTCGAGGAAGACCAGGTCGGGCTGCGAAACCATCAACAGATCCAAGAATTCGGCTCCATTGGAGGCTTCGCGCTCAACCACAAGGTTGCCTAGGCGCAAAAGCAGGGTTTTAAACCCCGCACGAAACAACTGGTGGTCGTCCACCAACCAAACTTTATATTGCATACATTAGATTATTTCAGCGGTATTTTAACCGTCACAAAAGTACCGTTTGAGGATTGGTCGCCAAAGAGTACTTCACCCTTGAGGGACGAAACACGCGAAACCATGTTGAAGTATCCCAATCCGGGCTTGGAATCCCCCAAATGGCTCTCAGGATCGAACCCCACCCCATCGTCGTGGTACTCGAGCATCAGGCAACCATCCGCCTCGTACAACCGGCAATCGATGCGTGAAGCCTCGGCATGCTGTACGGTGTTGTGCACCAACTCGCCAAAAACACGGTACATCACAATCTCAATGGTGTTTTCGTAACGCTTCGTACCGATTTCCAGAGTGGGATAAACCGTCAACCCCTCGGGCAAGGTGAGGCGGCAGATGAAGTTGCGCACGGCCTTTTCCAACCCGAAATGGGTGAGGATATGAGGACTTAAGTTGTTGGAGATCTCCCGCACAGTAGCAATGGCTTCCTGCACTGCTTCCTCGAGGTTGCGCGAAACAGCCTCCTCCTTTTTTTCGGCAGCCACCACCGACAGCCCCATCTTGATGGAGGAGAGCAAAGGACCAAGGCCATCGTGCAGCTCATTGGCAAACCGGCGGCGCTCATTCTCCTCGGCCTGAACCACAGCATTGAGCAACCGTTTCTCGTAATTGCGTGTCTTCTGCTCCACCTGGTGCATGTAACGGAAAATCTTTTGAATCAAAAACACCCCCACGGCCAAAAACAACGAGGTGACAATCCCCATCCAGGAGTAGAGCCAAAAAAGATTCTCGCGGTCGAAATTGGTGTAGAGGGGCAGGAAATCCATGACGCGCCGCACAGCCATGAGCACAAGAGCTGTGGAGATCAACATCCACGACAAGTTGTACTTGGTAACCTTGGTCAACTTGACCGCCACGAAAGCTGCAAAAAAATGGAGCAGGATGGTTATGACAAGGAAAATTTTGAACACCATAATTTTTCACTGGACAGTAAGAAGCAGCAAGTTGTCAAAAAAAAACCAAAAAAAGGGATTTTTACAATCCAAATTGAAACCAATATGATAAGTTTCCGTTTTAGAAGGAATAAAGTTTTATAGATTTAAAAAATTATATATTTTTACCGTCAAAGAAATTGTACACATGAAAAAACTAGCTATTCTTTTTATTGTAGGTTTTGCTCTGGTTCTGGGCGTTAGTTCATGCAAAAGCGCCGAGGATTGTCCGGCATACAGCAAAACATCCGTGGAAAAAACGGTTGAAAGAGCATAATCAGGTGAAAGCCACCTAAAAAAAGGAAATGGGTTCGTTTCCTTTTTTTGTTGTTGCACAGCATCAAACAACTAAGTCAGGATAGGCAAGTTGTTTGTTTTTTTTTGGTTTTATTAAGAAAATCAAAATGTTAAAAACTTGAAGAATTCATCCGCTTTGCGTAGTTTTGTTCGGATTTTTTACTAGACACTATCTATAATATTCAAAAATCAATAAAATGTCAAAAATTAAAATTGGTATCAATGGTTTTGGCCGCATTGGACGTTTAGTTTTCCGCGCAGCCCAAAATTTTAACGATGTTGAAGTTGTTGCCATCAACGACTTGATTGATGTTAACTACATGGCTTACATGTTGAAATACGACTCAACCCATGGCAGATTCAACGGCACCGTTGACGTAAAAGACGGCAAATTGGTAGTTAATGGCAAAACCATCCGTGTGACTGCTGTTAAAAATCCTGCTGACTTGAAATGGGATGAAGTTGGTGCTGAGTATGTAGTAGAATCAACCGGTTTATTCCTTGACAAAGACACCGCAAAAGGACACATCGAAGCTGGTGCGAAGAAAGTGATCATGTCGGCTCCTTCGAAGGATGACACCCCTATGTTTGTAATGGGTGTAAACCACAAGAAATACACCAAAGAGATGAATTTCGTTTCTAATGCTTCTTGTACCACCAACTGCTTGGCGCCTATTGCAAAAGTATTGAACGACAAATTTGGTATTATCGAAGGTCTTATGACTACCGTTCATGCCACTACTGCAACACAAAAAACTGTTGACGGTCCTTCAATGAAAGACTGGAGAGGTGGCCGTGGTGCTGGTCAAAACATCATCCCTTCATCAACTGGTGCTGCTAAAGCTGTAGGTAAAGTTATTCCTGAATTAAACGGAAAACTTACTGGTATGGCATTCCGCGTTCCAACTCCTGACGTTTCTTGTGTTGACTTGACTTGCCGTTTGGAAAAAGGTGCTTCTTACAAAGAGATTTGCGCTGCCATGAAAGCTGCTTCTGAAGGCGAATTGAAAGGCGTACTGGGTTATACTGAAGATGCTGTTGTTTCTAACGACTTCATTGGTGACATCCGCACTTCAATTTTCGATGCTGAAGCTGGTATCTCTTTGAACGACAACTTCGTTAAAGTAGTTAGCTGGTACGACAATGAAATGGGTTACTCTACCAAAGTTGTAGAATTGATCTGCCACATGAGTTCAGTTGACAAAGCATAATTTGTCAACCACTAAATATAAAAAAACCTCCTTCGGGAGGTTTTTTTATTTATATCAAAGCTATTTCGTCGGATTCCATAACATACAGGGGATTGTTCACCGTTTGAGCCGTGTTGTACATAGCGTAGGCAACCTGCGAGGCTTCGATGGGACGATAACGCTTGAAACGCCCAATTAGAATCGGTTTCACTCTCTGTAACAACCACCCGCCCATTTTTTCTCCAAGGCGAAACTCCTTACGGTCACCCAACAGAAGTGCGGGACGGAAAATGTAAGTTCCTGCAATACCACATTTTTTCACAGCCTCCTCCATACCACCTTTGGTTTTCAAATAAAAATTACTGGAAAGCGGGTCTGCTCCAATCGAACTGATCACCAAAACCTTTTCCACGCCGTTGGCTGCACCCCATTGGGCAAACGAAGCCACATAGTCGTGATCAACCCGAACGAAAGCCTCCCTTGAACCAGCCTTCTCGCGGGTAGTTCCCAAAGTGATGAATAGGTCATGCACCTTTTCAGGCAGGGAAAACCCCTCCATATCATCAAAATCAACCACCTGGGTTACCAATTTGGGATGGGAAAAATCCAACGACCGACGCCCCACCGCATAAACCTTGGTATATTCATGGCCTTGGAGCAACAGATCCAATAAAGCCTTGCCAATCAAGCCAGTGGCACCTACAATTAAAGCACGTTTCATAAAAAAGAGTGTAAAAATTCATCAACATGATAAAATTAGACAATTTGCATCAAATCGAGCATAAAATTCCATTAGATTTGCACTCTTTCAAACACACCTAAACGCCCATGAACAACCAACACCCCCTCCAGCCATTAACGACCAAGCGACTACAGATAAGACCATTAGGTTTACACGATGTTACCGATTATTTTGAAATATTTGGTAATCCGGAAATCAGCCGCTACGACGATTTTGCACCCATTACAATGGAGGAGGCGGCCTCAGGCATGGCAGAAGCCATCGAAAACTACCAAATACCCAATCATGAGTTGGAACTGGCTGTGGTGGAGACCAGCAGTGGCAAAACCATTGGCATCCTATATTTCAATCCAACACAGGAGCCGGCCACTATTGGTTATCATTTCAACGAATCTCGCCATGGACGAGGATATGCCAGCGAAGCCCTAGCCACTTGGGTTGCCTGGCTAGAAGAAAATGGACACAAAACCCTCAAGGCCTTGGTTCATCCCGAGAATAAAGCATCGAAACGGGTGTTGGAAAAACTAGGGTTCCACCACCATAGCACGCACACATTGCCGGGAACCGACACCCCTGAGGAGGTTTACTTAAAAAATGGGGATTTAATTTGAGGATGTGGTGATTTGATAATTTGATAATGCGATTATTTGATGATTTAGTGATTTGATTATGTGATTAATTGAGGAGGTGATTATTTGAGGATTTGAGGATTTGAGGATTTGAGGATGGGATTATTTGAGGAGGTGATTACTGTCAACCGAAAACTGAAACTTAAAATATCTTGAAAGAGATTCCTCTCGCCACTGCGTTGCGATCGGAATGACTACTTCTTTGCCGGGTTGGAGGTTGAGGGTTGTTGG
>JAGPIS010000106.1 GCA_018054835.1 Breznakibacter sp.
GCCCGGGAGCTGGTTGACAACGAACGGCGGGAGGCTAAATTATATCACCTGTACAAAGGTTTTTACGGATATGTTTTCTATATCGGTAAAAAAGTGAATCTCCTCGAGCCATAACGACAGCTTGTAAAATTTTCAAACCCCGGACTCCAATGATTCCGGGGTTTGATCGTTTAATACAGGATAGTTTTTTATTTGCTTGAGCGCTCCAAATCTTTGAGATGTTCCATCTTCTTGGTAGCCAAAAAGTCCTGGATGCCGCCCAAATGTTCCTTCACCCGCTTATGCCCGAATTCATATACTTTATGAACCAGACCATCAAGGAAATCGCGGTCGTGCGACACGAGGATCATGGTGCCGTCGTAATCCTTCAAGGCCTCCTTAAGGATATCTTTCGTTTTGATATCCAAATGATTGGTAGGCTCATCGAGGATCAACAGGTTGACTGGTTCCAGCAATAATTTGATCATGGCCAAGCGGGTACGTTCCCCTCCGGAGAGCACCTTCACCTTTTTCTGGATATTGTCGCCACCAAACATGAAAGCACCAAGGATGTCTTTTATTTTGGTGCGGATATCACCTTTGGCCACATCGTCGATGGTTTGAAAAACCGTGAGCTCCTCATCCAACAGCGAGGCTTGGTTTTGGGCAAAATAACCGATCATCACATTGTGTCCAAGGGTAAGGGTGCCCTGGTGTTTAAGTTCACTCATGATGGCCTTCACCATGGTGGATTTTCCCTCGCCGTTGCGGCCTACAAAAGCCACCCGCTCACCCCGCTCAATGGTAAACCCAACATTGGAGAAAACCTCGTAATCACCATAAGCAGCGCGCACCTCGCTGGCAATCACGGGATAGCTGCCCGAGCGTGGCGAAGGCGGGAATTTCAACCGCAAGGCAGAATTATCTTCCTCGTCGATTTCAACAATATCAAGCTTTTCGAGCATCTTGACGCGCGACTGCACTTGGTTGGTCTTGGAGTAAGTTCCTTTAAAGCGTTCGATAAAATCAACATTGTCGGCAATCATCTTTTGTTGCTCGTCGTAGGCCTTTTGCTGGTGCTCGCGGCGCTCCTTGCGCAGCTCCAGGTATTTGGTATAATTGACGTTGTAATCGTAAATCCGCCCCATGGTCACCTCAATGGTTCGGGTGGTGATGTTATCCACAAAAGCCCTATCGTGGGAGATCACAATCACAGCTTTGGCACTGTTGATCAGGAACTCCTCGAGCCATTGAATGGATTCAATGTCGAGGTGGTTGGTGGGCTCATCGAGCAGGATCAGGTCGGGCTTTTGTAAAAGCAGTTTGGCCAACTCGATTCGCATGCGCCATCCACCGCTGAACTCACTGGTGGGACGTGTGAAATCATTGCGTTCGAACCCCAACCCCAAGAGGATCTTCTCTACTTCGGAATCGAAGTTGATCTCCTCGATGGAATAAAACTTCTCACTCAAGGCCGACACCTTTTCAATCAGCTGAAAATAGCTCTCCGATTCGTAATCGGTCCTGACAGACAATTCGTGGTTGATGGCCTCAATTTCGCGCTGCATGGCAAAGATATTTTCGAAGGCCAGCGAGGCCTCTTCAAATACCGTGCGATCGTTATTGGTCATCAGGTGCTGGGGCAGGTAGGCAATCACGGCATCTTTGGGTGCCGAAATACGTCCGCGGGATGGCTGCTGCGCCCCGGCAATAATTTTGAGCATGGTCGATTTGCCGGCACCGTTTTTCCCCATCAGGGCAATACGGTCCTTCTCATTGATGGCGAATGAAACATCTTTAAACAGGGAGGAGCCGCCAAACTCCACCGTTAGTGAATCTACTGTGATCATAAAATAGTCAACGTCGAAAGGTGAAAATTAATTTTGGTGGCTGCCCAGGATGAAGCGCTCCACGGCATGGGCCACGCCGTCGTGGTCGTTGCTGAAAGTAATGTATCCGGCAGCAGCTTTCACAGCAGGCTGGGCATTGCTCATGGCCACCCCCATACCGGCATACTGGATCATCGACAAGTCGTTGAATCCATCACCACACGCCATCATCTGCTCGGGATTGAGGTTCAAATGGTCGAGCAGCCGGGCCAGTGATTGCGCTTTATCAATCCCTTGGGGCATTACCTCTAGGAAGAAAGGCTCGGAACGGTAAATATTAAGTTCGGGGAAACGCGCACTGATTTGTTGCTCCACAGCACCAACCTGGTCACCATCGCCCAACAACAAGCATTTGGGAACACCCGATTGGATGGTTTCCACAAAACTATCTATCTCCTTAATCGGCATCTTGTTGAGCCACGCTTCATGGCACACGTACTGGTCGTCGGGCGTCTCGGTAAGGATGGCTTCGTTGCTGTAGCTCACCACACTCAATTCGAAATCGCAAGCCGCCTGATAGATTTCGGGAATCAAATGCAGAGGCACGGTGCGTTCGAATAGGATGCTTTTATTGGCATAATCAATAATTTGACCACCATTAAAGGAGAGGATAAATCCGCCAAAGCGGTCGAGTTCCAGCTCGCGGGCAAGGGGTTCGATGCCGTAGGTGGGGCGACCCGAAGCCAAAACAATCCGCACCCCCATCATCTGGGCTTTCATCAGCGCTTCCTTATTGGCCGGAGAGATCTCCTTGTTTGAGTTGGTCAATGTTCCATCGAGGTCGAGAACCAGAATTTTGTATTGCGGCGCAAAAGTCATAAAGATAAACGATAGTTTTTATTACTTATTCATAAAAAACCCCGAACGAATCCGGGGTTTTGACAATTACTTAAAGAAACCGGCTTTAAGTTTGCTAATCTCCTTTTCTTTGAGCAAACGCCATTTTCCGCGTGGAATGCCCTGCTTGGTCAATCCGGCGAAATAAACTCGGTCGAGTTTTTGAACCTGATAGCCAAAATGCTCGAACAAACGGCGTACGATGCGGTTTTTTCCCGAATGGATTTCGATACCGGCTTGGCACTTATCCATAGGATCCACATAACTTATTTTATCGGCTTGTATCAATCCGTCTTCAAGCGTAACGCCGGCGGCAATCTCTTCGAGATGCTCTTCCAGAATGGGCTTGTCGGTGATGACATGGTATATTTTGCGGCACTCGTGTTTTGGGTGCGTCAGTTTTTTGGCCAGGTCACCATCGTTGGTAAACAACAGCAATCCAGTTGTTTGGCGGTCGAGCCTTCCCACCGGATAAACGCGTTCCTCGCAAGCATCGCGGATAAGGTCCATCACTGTAAGGCGCTCCTCGGGATCTTCCATGGTGGTGACCACATCCTTTGGTTTATTGAGGAGGATATAGACTTTCTTTTGCGCATCGAGCACTTTGCCTTTGTATTTCACCTCATCTTCTTTCGAGATAATGGTTCCCAAAGCTGTCACCACCTTGCCGTTCACCAACACCTCGCCTTTTAGAATCAGCTCATCGGCATCGCGGCGGCTACAAACGCCTGAGTTAGCAATGAAACGGTTCAGCCTAATTTTATCGGGATCGGTTTCCGAAAGACGGGGTTTGATTTCCCGCTCCTGATTATTTTCAAATTTACGGCCAGGTTTACGGTCACCATCAAATTTGCCGCGGTATTCGCGCGCCTCATTTTGGTTACCACGGCCTTCTTCCTTATTTTGAGTGCCACGGCCATCCCATGAGCGACGCTCGGCACCAAAGGAACGGCGTTCCCCGCGTGCAGGCATCTCGCTTTTGTGGCGACCAAACTCTTTTTTCTCTTCACGTCCTGCTGGTTTTTTCTCATCACGTCCTGCTGAGAAAGGACGACGTTCCCGCGTGGATGAAGCTGCATCGAAACGCTCACCACGAGCCTCTCCTTCAGGCTTGGCCGACCGGTCGCGTAAACCTTTCCAACTGCTGCCTTTGGGGCTCTTTTTCAAAACCTTTGACTGCGCATCGCGCGGCCCACCAAATGGGCGTTTCCCTGTGTCGTCCTTTTTTTCGCGCCAAGCAGGGGCTGACGAACGACGGGTTGAATCATTATTGCTACTGGCACGGCCTTCGCGGCGGTCGTTTGACGTCCTGTGCCCATTTTCGGCTTTTCCGCCTGTACGGTTACCCCGTGAGGAGGAACCGGAAGCAGACTTGCCTCTAAAAGAATTTCTTTTTTCCATTTATCTTCAAAAAAAACTGATATAACTACAGTTGAAGTTATTTTACGTGTGCAAAGTTGCTAAAAATAGCCCAATGCCGAGCATGATGGCCGAATATTTTTCGCTTGATGAAAATCCCCTGCCATAGGTGCCAAAAACTATTGTCAAAATCATTGCCAAACCAGCGGAAAACCATCATAAACCTATGAAAAACAAACCATCAGCATGCAAATTCAAGTTGTATTACAAAAAGCTTTTTGACAAAATAGCTGACAAATTTCAATTTTTTGAACAATTTTTATTCCTTACCTTTGCTCATTCTGATAAAACACAAACAAGATGACACTTATCAAATCTATTTCAGGCATTAGAGGAACCATTGGAGGCAAACCGGGTGAGGGATTGTCGCCAATAGATGTTGTTCGGTTCACATCGGCTTATGGCACATGGATCAAAAAGCAGGCCAAAAGTGAGAAAGTAACCATTGTGGTGGGTCGCGATGCCCGCATTTCGGGTGAAATGGTGAAAAATTTAGTTGTTGGCAGTCTCCAGGGATTGGGCATCAACGTTGTGAATATTGGGTTGGCCACCACCCCCACCACCGAATTGGCGGTGACGGCCGAAAAAGCCGATGGTGGTATCATCCTGACGGCGAGCCACAATCCACGCCAATGGAACGCACTGAAGCTGCTCAACGAGCGTGGCGAGTTCCTTTCGGGAGCCGATGGCGCCGAGGTTTTGGATCTGGCAGCCAGAGAAGCATTTGACTATGCTATTGTTGACGATTTGGGAACCGTTGTTGAAAAAGACTATACCGATTACCACATCGACCATGTGTTGTCGCTCCGTTTGGTCAACCGAGAAGCCATCGAAAAAGCAGGGTTCAAGGTGGCCATCGACTGCGTGAACTCGGTTGGAGGCATTGTACTCCCCCAATTATTGAAGAAACTAGGCGTGAAAGAGGTGGTTGAACTCTACACCACACCCAATGGTGAATTCCCACACAACCCGGAACCACTTCCCGAGCACCTGACCGAGATTTCGAAGGTGATGACCGAGAGCCAAGCTAATATCGGTTTTGTGGTGGATCCCGATGTGGATCGCCTGGCCATTGTGAATGAGAATGGTACCATGTTTGGCGAAGAGTACACCTTGGTGGCAGTGGCCGACTACATCCTGTCGCATGAGAAGGGCAACACGGTTTCGAACCTCTCCTCGTCGCGCGCCTTGAGCGATGTCACACGCAACCACGGCGGCCTTTACGAGGCAGCTGCCGTTGGCGAAGTGAATGTGGTGGCCAAGATGAAAGAGATCAATGCCATCATTGGTGGCGAAGGCAATGGCGGGATCATCTACCCCGAAAGTCACTATGGACGCGATGCCCTGGTGGGAATCGGCCTGTTCCTCTCCCACTTGGCCGAATCGGGTCAGCGTTGTTCCGACCTGCGCGCCCGTTACCCCGAGTACTTCATCTCGAAAAACAAAATCGAACTCACCGAAGGCATTGATGTGGACAATATTTTGGTTCAGATCAAGAAAAAATATGCTTCGGAGCGGGTGAACGACATCGACGGGATCAAAATAGACTTCCCCGACAAATGGGTGCAGTTGCGCAAATCGAACACCGAAGCCATCATCCGCATCTATGCTGAGGCACGCACCATGGCAGCCGCCTCAGATTTGGCACAACAGATCATCGCCGACATCCGTGAAATACTGTAAATAAAAATAAAATAAATTCAATATAAATAGAGGCCAATCATGCAATGATTGGCCTCTATTTTTTTGTGTTAACATTTATTATTTATTACTTTAGGCTGAAACTTTACGACAAGAAGAGATATGATTAACCGATTCAAAAAATTACTGTTGATTGCCGCAGTAATGGTAGTGATCCTAGCCATTGGTTTTCTGATCATCAACAAAAAGAGAGGCAACACAGGAACCGAAATAGAGGTTCCGGTAATAAAAGGTGAGTTTGAATCACTGGTGTATGCCACCGGCCAACTGCAAGCCTCCCAAAGTGTCTCCATCAATGTGCCCGACGAGCTATCGAGCCGACGATTGCGTATTTACGAAATCAAGGTGACCCACATTGTGGATGAAGGAACAGTAGTGGACTCGGGCGGTTACGTGGCCTCGCTGGACCACAGCGCCATTGCCGAACTGCTGGTGAAGGCGCGCGAGGATCTGCAAAAAACGTTAGATGCCTTGGATGATGCCAAGATCGACACCAGCATCAACCTGAGCAATTTGCGCGACGAGCTGCTCAATGCCAAGGTATCGGTGGAAACCAAACGGTTGGTG
>JAGPIS010000107.1 GCA_018054835.1 Breznakibacter sp.
TTAGATAAGAGGAGCTGTCATATTGGTTGACAGCCCCTTTGAAATGATTTGTTTAATCGTTGTGAACTACTTTGAAGAAGCGGTTCCATCGGATGTTTTTTGGGAATGACTTGTCTTTATTGAGCGATAGCCATACCAGAATCGGTTTCCCCACGATATGGTCTTCTGGAACAAAGCCCCAGTAGCGCGAGTCGGCCGATTTGTGGCGATTGTCGCCCAACATGAAATAATAATTCATGCTGAAGGTGTATTGGTCGGTTGGTTTACCGTTTATCAAAATTTCACCGTTCTTGTATTCAAGCTTGTTGCCTTCATAGGCGGTAATAATCCTTTCGTAAAGCACAATATTCTTGCTGTCCAGTTTCACCGTGGCACCTTTTTTAGGCATCCAGATGGGGCCATAGTTGTCGCGACTCCAAGGGTAGTCTGATGAGTAGGGATAGACTCGGAAGCCAGTGGAGTCGGGCTGCTCTTCATCCATCACAATGCGTTGAATAAATGGCATCTCTTTGACTGCCTGTGCACCTTCCTTGGTGAGTGGCAGGTTGTATTCGGGTCCCATGCCGCCGTAACCACGGTCTTCATCTGAGATTTCAAGGCGTTCAAAAAACTTGTCGTTCAGCAGGGTGCCGTCGGTCAGTATGCGGTAGTTGTGCTGGATGTCGGGGGCATCAATGCCAGGTTGCCCGTTGATGAAAACCTGGTTGTGGCGTATCTCCAGCGTGTCGCCAGGAATGGCGATGCACCGCTTCACGTAGTTGTCGCGCTTGTCAACCGGGCGCCACATCACCTCGCCGTAGATGTTTGTCTGTTTCAACACCTCTTTCCGGCCAATGTCCATCAGGAAATGGTTGCGTTCCCATGAGTTTTGGATGGGGGCACCCTGAAGCATCTGCGGGTTGCGCGATACCTTGTTGAGCCCTTCGCCCATGATGATTTCGTAATAACTGGGGTTGGTCACCTTGAAGGCAATGGTGTCGCCGGCGGGGAAGTTGAACACCACAATATCGTTGCGTTTGACCTCTCCAAAGCCCTTCAACCGGTTGTAGCCCCATAGAGGCCATTCGGTGTAGGAACGCGAGTTGGTGATGGGGAAGGTGTTCTGCACCAGCGGAAAGGCGATGGGGGCATTAGGCATGCGCGGGCCATAGCTTACTTTGCTCACAAACAGGTGGTCGCCTACCAGCAACGATTTCTCCAACGAACTGGTGGGAATTTTGTAGTTCTGGAACAGGAACAGGTTGATGATGTAAACGGCCACCAAGGCAAACACCAGGGCGTCGATCCATTCAACCACTTTCGATGGCTTTTCGCCCTCCTTGGTCTTTTTCCAGAAACTCCAGGGAATCTTTTTGGTGACGTAGATATCGAACACGATGGGTAGGCCCAACAGCAACCAGTAGTTGCCAATCCACAACACCCAAAGCAGGTATATTAGGAGCGCTGAAATGGCTTTAATCCATTGCAGAATTGATCTGTTTTGCATCTTTTATAGTTTTGAGTTTTTAAAAATTCAGTAGGTCGTTCATCCCCAAGAAGCCCTTCTTGCCATGAACGAATTCGGCCGCCAAAACGGCACCCAAGGCAAATCCCTTGCGCGATTTGGCTTCATGGCGAATGGTGATCTCATCCACCTCCGAATCATAACAAATGGTGTGGATACCTGGAACTTCGCCTTCGCGGATGGCTTTGATGGTGATGGCATCGTCGGCCTGCTCGGGTTCAAGCAGCCATCTCTTTTTGGTGTCGAGATGGTCAAGGATGCCCTCGGCCAAGGTGATGGCTGTTCCGCTGGGGGCATCCAGCTTTTGGGTGTGGTGCACCTCTTCCATGCTCACGTCATAGCTGTTGAAGCGGTTCATCATTTTTGCCAGTTGCTGGTTGAGCTGGAAAAAGATGTTGACCCCCAGGCTGAAATTGGAGGCATAAAAAAATGTCTGACCTTCGTTTTCACACATCTGCTTGATCTGATCCAGCTTGTCGAGCCAGCCGGTAGTGCCCGACACCACCGCAATATGGTTTTCAAAACACTTCAGGTAATTCTGGTAGGCCGAATCGGGCGCAGTGAATTCAATGGCCACATCGGCCGATTTGAACCCTTCTGTTTCGAAGTTTTCACCGGTGCTCAAGTCGATGCGGGCAACAATCGTGTGACCCCGTTCCAAGGCTATTTGTTCAATGGTTTTGCCCATTTTGCCGTAGCCAATAAGTGCTATGTTCATCTGTTTGTCCGAATTTTTGTCATTAAACACAAAGATATAAAAAGCTTTGGTTGTAAGCTGTTTTAAACTGAAAAAGAGGTTGGCTCAAATGGGGATTGTTTCCCTGAACCTGATAATTAAAAAGGGGCAGCCTAAAACTAGACTGCCCCTTTAAACTTCAATTACTGAACCATGTGATTACTTTGCAGCTTCCATGGCTTTTTTCACTACTGCTTTGAAGGCTTCTGGATGATTTACTGCCAAATCAGCAAGAACCTTACGGTTGATCTCGATGTTTTGTTTAGCAATAAAACCCATTAATTTGCTGTATGAAATACCTTCTAAACGAGCAGCAGCATTAATACGTTGAATCCACAATGCCCTGAAGTGAGATTTCTTTTTCTTTCTATCGCGGTAAGCATATTGTTGACCTTTTTCCCAGGTGTTTTTTGCTACCGTCCAAACATTTTTTCTGCGACCATAGTTACCTCTGGTCATCTTTAAAATCGCTTTGCGTCTTGCGCGCGAAGCTACCGAATTGACTGATCTTGGCATGTTTTTACTTTTTTAGAATGAATAGCGCTCCTTTTTACAGAGTCTTAAGGCTGGTTTCACTCAGATTTGACAATTTGTTCTAATTTTTACCAACGGTAAAAATTACTTCATGTTTAATAATAGCTTGATGTTCTTCTCATCAGCAGGATGCACCAAAGTAGCATAAGTTAAGTTCCTTTTGCGTTTGGTCGATTTCTTAGTCAAAATGTGACTTTTGAAAGCGTGTTTCCTTTTGATTTTTCCTGTTCCGGTGATGGTGAATCTCTTTTTCGCACCGGAATTTGTCTTCATTTTTGGCATTGTTCAAATATATTAAGTTGATAAATTGAAGCTTATTTTTTTGGCTTCGGCGAGAGCATGATGATCATCCGTTTACCCTCCAATTTGGGCAACTGGTCAACTTTGGCATGTTCTTCCAAATCATTGGCAAAACGCAACAACAGAATCTCTCCCTGCTCCTTGAACAGGATGGAACGACCCTTGAAGAATACGTAAGCCTTGATCTTAGATCCCTCTTCCAGGAATTTCTCTGCATGGCGCAATTTAAACTGGTAATCGTGATCGTCGGTATTGGGTCCAAAACGGATCTCCTTTACCACCACCTTAACAGCTTTTGCTTTGATCTCCTTTTGTTTGCGTTTCTGCTGGTATAAAAACTTCTGGTAATCCAGAATCCTGCATACCGGCGGATCAGCCTGGGGTGAAATCTCCACCAGATCCAGATCCAGTTCATCTGCCATCTTCAACGCTTCACTGGTTGAATATATCCCCGGATTTTCGATATTGTCTCCTACAATACGTACTTTAGGCACGCGGATACGATGGTTGATCCTGTGTTCTGCCTCTTCTCTTTTCTGCGGGGCGTTGCGATCGAATTTTGTTAACTTAGCTATGGTTAAAACCCTCCTTAATTTAGTTAAACTTTAATTTTTTGTTGTTCCGTTTACGAAAGTAATTTCTCTACCTCCGAATGAATTAAGGTTGCAAACTCCTTCTGTGTCATTACGCCTTGGTCGCCATCACCTTGTTTTCGAACACTAACTGTTTGTGTTTCAGCCTCCTTTTCTCCAACGATCAATAGGTAAGGAATACGCTTAAGTTCATTGTCGCGTATTTTCTTGCCAATCTTTTCGTTACGGTCATCAATGACTGCGCGAATATCGGAATTATTCAGGATATTTAAAACACTTTTTGCATAATCATTGTATTTTTCGCTCACAGGTAGTATCACAGCCTGCTCTGGAGTTAGCCACAATGGGAATTTTCCTGCGGTGTGCTCTATCAATACGGCCACAAAACGCTCCATGCTGCCAAAGGGTGCCCTGTGGATCATAACCGGACGGTGGCGCATGTTGTCGCTGCCGATGTACTCCAACTCAAAACGCTCGGGTAGGTTGTAGTCCACCTGTATGGTGCCCAACTGCCATTTGCGGCCTAACGCGTCGCGCACCATAAAGTCGAGCTTGGGACCATAAAAGGCGGCTTCCCCTTTTTCCAGGATATACTCTATGCCCTTTTCGTCGCAAGCCTCAATAATGGCCGACTCTGCCTTCTCCCAGTTCTCGTCGGATCCAATGTACTTCTCGTTGTTGTCCGGATCGCGCAACGATACTTGAGTGATGAACTCTTTGAAATCGAGTGTTTTGAAGATGTATAGGATGATGTCAATCACCTTCTTGAATTCGTCCTTCAACTGGTCGGGACGGCAGAAGATGTGGGCATCATCTTGGGTGAATCCCCTTACCCGGGTCAAGCCGTGAAGTTCTCCGCTCTGCTCGTAACGGTACACGGTGCCGAACTCGGCAAAGCGCACAGGCAGGTCTTTGTAGGAGCGTGGCTTGAATTTGTATATCTCGCAATGGTGCGGACAGTTCATCGGCTTCAATAAAAACTCTTCACCCTCCGCTGGGGTGTTGATGGGCTGGAAACTGTCTTTCCCATATTTGGCATAGTGTCCCGATGTCACATACAACTCTTTGTTGCCAATGTGGGGTGTGATAACCGGTTCGTAGCCATATTTTGTTTGAACTTTCTTCAGGAATGCTTCAAGCCGCTCGCGCAAACGGGCGCCTTTAGGCAGCCACAATGGCAAGCCTTGACCAACCTTCTGCGAAAAAGTAAAGAGCTCGAGCTCCTTGCCAATCAAACGGTGGTCGCGTTTTTTTGCCTCTTCCAACAGGATTAGGTGCTCTTCGAGCATCTTCTGTTTAGGGAAGGTGATGCCGTAGATGCGCGTGAGCTGCCGGCGTTTTTCATCGCCCCGCCAGTATGCCCCGGCAACGCTCAATAGCTTGATGGCTTTGATGTGCGAGGTGTCGGGTAGGTGGGGGCCACGGCACAAGTCGGTGAATGAGCCCTGCTCGTATAAGCTGATGGTGCCATCTTCAAGCTCGCCAATCAGTTCCAGCTTGTACGCTTCGTTTTTTGACGCGAAAAAGTCAAGCGCATCCTTTTTGCTTATCTCCCTGCGGAGATAAGGACTGGATTGCGATGCCAGCTCTTTCATCTTCTTTTCGATGGCAGGCAAGTCGGCATCTTTGATTGCCACACCTTCGCCTGGATCCACGTCGTAGTAAAATCCGCTCTCAATGGCCGGGCCAATGCCGAATTTCATGCCGGGATAGAGCTGTTGCAAGGCTTCAGCCATCAAATGCGCCGATGAGTGCCAAAAAGCATGTTTGCCTTCGGCATCTTCCCACTTGTGCAGTTTGATAGATGCATCATCGTTGATCGGTCGCATCAGGTCGTACAACTGACCGTTTGCAGTTATGGCAAGTACTTCTTTGGCCAGCCGGGGACTGATGCTCTCGGCAATCTGCATGCCGGTTGTGCCTTTCGAAAACTCACGCACCGATGAATCGGGAAATGTAATTTTTATCATGATTTCAACTTAAAGTCTTTGTCTTAAAAAACATGCAAAAATAATGAAAAGCAATTATCAATGCCCTGTTTTTCCATTTTTTATCAATAGCTTTTAGCGAAATCCGTAATTTTTTTTCCCTCAGGCTGGGGTTTACAGGTTATAATTTGATGGTGCTGTAGCTTTTCCTTTTTCGAATTTGCAGCAAGAGAAGGGTTAAAATGATAATCATGTTGAAATGGTTTTGCCAACAATGTCGCAATATTCATGCCCGGTTATTTTGAACATTGCCCTTTCATGCTTTTTCCTCCTTTTTTATGGAATAGATACGCCTTTTTCTTAGATTTGAAAATTATTAATCAACGGTCATACTATGCATAAAAAGTTTTTTATTTCCGGATTCCTTGTTCTGCTGGCTGTATCCCAAGTGTTTGCACAGTCAAAAACGGTGTCTGTCAACGATTTGTATAAGGACTACACCTTTCGGGCCAAGGGTCTCCGAGCCATTGAGTCGATGAACGATGGCCTGCATTATACCACCCTGGAAAAGGGCAAACAGATCAACCAATACGAATATGCCACAGGAAAATTGGTGAGCACATTGCTCGACATCGACAAAATTGAAAAATCCGCTGTCGGTACCATCGAAGGGTACTCCTTCGCGCCCGACGAATCGAAAATCCTGCTTTACACCAACTCGAAAAGTGTTTACCGCCACTCTTTTGTGGCCGACTATTATATTTACGATTTCCGCAGCCGCGAGTTGA
>JAGPIS010000108.1 GCA_018054835.1 Breznakibacter sp.
AAAGATAAGGGTTAAAACCATTAGTTGCATATTCTTGTGGCGCATATCATCGAGCGATGTTGACAATGGGTTCAAAAGCTTCTCTTCCGAAGGGAGATTGTTCAGGTTGTATTTGCCAACAATGGTGCCATTTTGGATGAGGAGGAAGCCGGGATTGCTGCGCAGGATGGTCTTCAGCATTGTTTCGTCGCCTGTTAGGTAGGTGATGCCGATTTGTTCCCGTTGATCGAACCGGTCGATGTCTGACTGAAGAGAAGAGGTGGACAAATAGGATTGAACGTTATGCTGGAGGCAGAAATGGGAGAGTTTCATCAGTTTGTCGATGGCTCCTTTTTCCATTTTTTCCAGTTTAGGTGCAACCACCAAAAGCACTGGTTGAAAGCTGTTCAATATCCGGTCGTTTACATTATCGCCCTGGGCGTTCTGCAAAACAAAATCTTTGATGGGCGGTTGGTAACCTTCGCGGATCACTTTGGTTTTGCTGTCAACGAAAACCCAGGTGGAGTCGTTGTAGGGATAGTTGTCCACATCAAATTCCTGCCGGACGCCCCCTTTTTCCAAGATAAAGGTTGTTTCATATTCGGGTAGCTCGGCATCTTCGGGGATGCTCATCCCTTTTTTGATGTCTGTACCCACGGCATAGGGTCTGAAATCGATCAGGGGTTCGTACCTCAGGGCATGAAACACCACGAAAAATATAATGAGTACTCCCCAGCAACCAACTGTCCATTGTTTCCAGGCGGCCATGGTTGTGTTGATGTTTTTGTGCCGGATAAATACGAATATGGACAAGGGTAATAGGGCTAAGTCCTTAAAGAAGGTTGCCCAGTTCGTAAGTTTGATGGCATCGCCAAAGCAGCCGCAATCCGAAACGGGGTTGAAAATGGCGATGTAGAGTGTGAGTGGCGTGAAGATGCCCATGAAGATTAAGGCACCCAGTGAGGCCAGTTTGCTTTGGATTTTGAGAAGGAGCAAGTAACCAACTATAAACTCAGCCAAGGCAAGCAATACCGAGAGTGCGAAAGCTATTGGATTAAGTGTGGAGAGGCCAAATGCGTTGAAGTAATCTTCAATCTTGATGGCTCCGCCTGTAGGGTCAATAGCTTTGACAAATCCTGAGAAGATAAATACAAAGGCCAGGATATAACGGGATAAATTCAACAGTAACTTCATTGGTTTGTTTATTGTTCTTCCTCCGTGGGAAACTCAATTTTTATGAGGGCGAAAATGGCGTAATTGATCATGTCCATATAGTTGGCATCCACGCCTTCGGATATCAGGGTGGCACCTTGGTTGTCTTCAATCTGTTTGGTGCGGTGCAGTTTCATCAGGATTAGGTCGGTGAGCGAGCTGATGCGCATCTTGCGCCATGCCTCATCGTAATCGTGATTTTTGTTATTCATCAACTCCCTGGCTGCATGAACCTTTTCGAGATAGAGGCGCAGGGCTTCCTCGTGATCCATCTCAGGCTGTTCGGCATAGCCCAGTTCCAGTTGGATCAAGGCCATGGTGGCATAATTGATGATGCCGATGAACTCGGAACGGATGCCCTCGTCGATTTTGGACACGCCTTTTATCTCGATGCTGCGGATGCGTTGCGCCTTGATCAGTATTTGGTCGGTCATCGATTCGGGGCGCAGGATACGCCATGCGGTGCCATAATCCTTCATCTTCTTGGCAAAGATGTCCTGGCATATTTGAATGGCGTGGTCAAATTGTATGTCGGTCTTTGTTGGCATATTATTTTAGATTGAGCTGTAAAAATATAAAAATAACGGTTATAACAGCTGTTAAAAAAGAATAACCCTGTCTCCTCATCATAAATAATCGTTGCAGATGGCCATTTTTCGCTTTGGGATATAAGTTTTAGATGCTATATTTTTTTACTTTTGCATTTCGTCAGAAGTATAACTGTTTTGCGAATAATTTATTAAATACAATCAGATTTCACCATGAATATTTCATACAACTGGTTAAAGAACTACATCAATATTGATCTTGCTCCGGCAAAAGTATCGGAGATTCTCACATCCCTCGGGCTTGAAGTCGGCAGCATGGAAGAGATTCAATCCATCAAAGGTGGTTTGGAAGGTCTTGTGGTGGGAGAGGTGCTTACTTGTGCCAAACATCCCGGCGCCGACAAATTAAGTGTTACCACAGTGAATGTGGGTTCGGGCGATCCGTTGCCCGTTGTGTGTGGTGCACCCAATGTTGCCGCAGGTCAAAAAGTTGTGGTGGCTACCGTTGGAACGGTTCTTTACAGTGGTGATGAAAGCTTTACCATCAAAGCATCAAAAATCCGTGGCGAGCAATCTATGGGCATGATCTGTGCCGCCGATGAGATTGGTTTGGGAACCGACCATTCGGGCATCATGGTGTTGCCTTCGGATACGCCTGTAGGCATGCTTGCCAAAGATTATTTCAAGGTTGAAAATGATGTGGTGTTTGAGGTGGATCTGACGCCCAACCGCATCGACAGTGCTTCACATTATGGCATTGCCCGCGATTTGGCGGCCTACCTGGCGGTGAATGATGCTCCCGTGACATTGAAAAGAGCCTCTGTTGATGCATTCCAAGTGGAGGATCACAGTTTCGATGTGGCCGTATCGGTTGAAAATAGCGACGCTTGCCCCCGTTACTGCGGAGTGACCATTAATGGCGTTACGGTTGGCGAGTCGCCCGACTGGTTGAAGAATGCCTTGCGCATCATTGGCCTTTCGCCCATCAACAATGTGGTGGATGTGACCAATTATGTCTTGCACGAAATGGGACAGCCTCTCCATGCTTTTGATGGAGATGAGATCAAAGGAGGCCAGGTGATTGTGAAAAACCTCCCTGCCGGAACGAAATTTATCACATTGGATGAGAAGGAGCGCGAGCTTTCGGCCGACGACCTGATGATCTGCAATGGGGAAGCTCCCATGTGTATTGGGGGTGTGTTTGGAGGTTTGCACAGCGGTGTTTCTGAAAAAACCACCAAAATATTCTTGGAGAGTGCCTGGTTCAACCCGGTTGCAGTGCGCAAGACGGCTCGCCGTCACCAGTTGAATACCGATGCCAGTTTCCGCTTTGAGCGTGGTACCGATCCCAATGGGGTGCTTTATGCCCTTAAACGGGCTTCCCTTTTGATCAAAGAGGTGGCTGGTGGTACCATCTCATCTGAAATCACTGATATCTATCCGGTTAAAGCCGAAGACTTTGAGATTCATGTGAGCTATAAAAATATCAAACGCCTCATTGGTAAGGAAATACCTAAAAATACCATCCATAAAATATTGCACGGTCTGGAGATTAAGGTCAAAGCCGACAACGATGCCGCCATGACTCTTCAGGTTCCCCCTTATCGTGTGGATGTAACCCGAGAGGCCGACGTGATTGAGGAGATCCTGCGCATCTATGGCTACAATAATGTGGAAATGCCTTTGGCTGTACACTCCACTTTGGTGTATGCCCAAAAGCCCGACGACCACAAGGTGAAGAACGTGGTGGCAGCCCAATTGACTGGATGTGGTTTTGTGGAAATCATGAACAACTCACTCACCAAAGCTGCCAATTACGACGATTTAACCACTTTCCCTCGCCAACAGGTGGTTGAACTGGCCAATCCGTTGAGTAGTGACTTGAATGGCATGCGGCAAACGCTTCTGTTTGGCGGTTTGGAAAGCGTTCAACACAACCGCAATCGACGCAATGCCGACTTGAAGCTTTTTGAATTTGGCAACTGCTATAGCCTGAAACCCGAAGGGGCAAAGGATCAGCTTAAAAGCTACAACGAAGAGAACCGCCTAGCTCTCTTGATGACTGGCCTTAAAAACGATGTTAACTGGAATACGCCAGCCCAAGAGCTCTCTTTCTTCGATATGAAAACGCAGGTGGAGAATATCATTAGTCGCTTAGGAATTGATTTTTCGACGTTGAAAGAGGAGTCAATCCACAATGATGTTTGGAGCGAAGGTCTTTGTCTGATGGTGGACAACAAGGTTCTTGTGAATTATGGTATGGTGCATCCCAAACGCACCAAGTCGTACGATATAGACAAAGCCCTGTTTTTTGCTGAGTTCAATTGGGATCTGTTGGTACGTAAGATCGCCAAACAAAACATTCTATACCGCGAAATATCCAAATTTCCCGAAGTGAAACGTGACCTTGCCTTATTGCTCGACAAGCAGGTTACTTTTGCTCAAGTGAAGCAGGTGGCTTTGAAAACGGAGAAGAAACTGTTGAAGAAGGTGTCGCTGTTTGATGTGTATGAGGGTAAGAATCTTCCGGAAGGTAAAAAATCGTATGCGGTGAGTTTTGTTCTTCTTGATGATACCAAGACTCTTACCGATAAGCAGATTGATAAGATGATGCAAAGCTTTATGAGCGCATTTGAGCGTGAACTGGGCGCCCAGATTAGGAAGTAAAATAAGTGAGTTGAAGGAAAGCTGGTTATCCTTGAATGGGTGACCAGCTTTTTTATTTTGGTTTTAAAGTCGCTATGTCCTAAATTGTGGTTGAACCTTATATGGCGTAGGTTCTTTGGCTCTCAGCAAAAAGGTCGAGGCTTTAATCTTTTGTTCAAACTCATCCATCTCGCGAAACCAAGCTAGGTAGTTGGGCAGATATTTGGTGGCAACACCATGGAATCGTAACATCCAATTGCTGAATTGATTATGGTAGGAGTCAGCATTGTGTATATGGACAATTTCTTTAATGGTATGTATTCCGGCAGAAAGATTGAGGCATCCATGACGTATGTGGTTGTTCGTTATGAATTTACGATAGGAGTCTTTGTTGTCGGAGCAGAATAGCGAGTCTGGTTTCATCGTTCTTTTTAAAGCATGTTGTAACGTTGCTTCACTCAAATGCTTTGTGACTTGATCAATAGTGTTGCCGTTACGATCCCTAAAGACCGAAATGCAAATTTGTTCTTTAGCAAGGTGTATTCTACCAGGCTTAATTCCCCGTTTCCTTGGGGGCCGGTTAAGCGATTTACTTCCTTTGTATGATTTTGGACAAAATTTTTCTTCAGCTTCCACAATGCCATTTAGCGAAATTGGTTTTACTTTCTTGGCATTTTGTAAGAATCTGTGCCGCCAATGAAATGCTGTATTCTTGTTAATCTTGATAAATGATGCTGCTTTTCTGACGCTGTCTCCATTCCGAAGGCTTTGGCTATAGAGTAACCAATGTTCTTTTTTGTGTAGGTGCGCTAAAGGTGTCCCAGAGAGGCTGTTAAAAGTTTTTTTGCATTCCTTACATCGATACCGTTGTAATCCGGTTCTCTTTCCCCATTGCCATATTTTTTTACTCCCGCAATGGGGACATTCTATGACTTCCGGGTTGGTTTCTAGGTTGAATACAACGAGATCCGACGATTCAATCTTGTGGATCATCTTCTTCAATCGTTTGAACTGATAGGTGTTCAGTTGATCAAGTGTATTTAGGATCCCTCTAAATTCCTGCGCCTCCATTGTCTTGTTTTATAAGGAAAATTAGCTGTTATTTATATCATTGTCAACCCTAATTAAGGACATAGCATCTGATCACTTAGTGATAATTTTTCCTTTCGTATTTGTAATAAATGTTAAAAAAGTTACTTTTGACTTAATTAATCTTTATCGAGGATGGTTGGCGAATTTGAGTTGGTTTTTCGAATTAAGGATGGCGATAAAAAAGCCTTTGAGCAAGTTTTTCATCAATATTATGGTGTTCTCTGTTCTCTGGCAAAGCGTTATATGAAGGATTCGGACATGTCGGAGGAGATGGTTTGTCAAGTATTTTTCCACTTGTGGGAGAACCGCTCACATCTTGAAGTGGACTCCTCCTTGAAAAATTATTTAATCCGTTCGGTTCACAACCGCTGTTTGAATGCTTTACGCCATCAGAAGGTCGTTCAAAAACATGCGGAAGATTTTACATTGGATGATTCGGCCGGTGTTGAATTGGAGACTCCCCATGATTTCGCTCAGCAATCAGAAATTGAATCCATCATCAAACGGGTGGTGGATTCACTGCCGGAGCAGTGCCGTCGGATTTTTATCATGAGTCGCGAAGAGAACCTTTCCCATAAAGAGATTGCCGATCAGTTGCAAGTATCGGTCAATACTGTCAAAACTCAGTTGAGTAGAGGAACCAACCGTTTAAAAGAAGCGCTAAAGGATTATATGTGTCTTTTTTTGTAAGTTCAACGATCTGTTAGAGTGGCGTTTGAATCTGATTGTGAAAAAATATCAAAAAATAATTAAAAAGTTTGTCACCCTTGCAGGTTCTCTAGGTGTCATTAGGATGTAAAGCAAAAGATATGACAGTTCCTCAGTTTGAAAAATTAGTGAAGAAGTTTTTGACTCATGATATCTCGAAAGATGATGAAGGAAAATTATTCTC
>JAGPIS010000109.1 GCA_018054835.1 Breznakibacter sp.
GAGTCTCTTTTTTTATTGCACAAACTTGTGATAAAAAAACCGACAAAGTGTTAATAGTTGTCTGTAATTAATACTTTTATGCCCTTGTTCTGCATGCACTTTCGTGCCGGGTAATTCTTTTAATAAATTGATTATGAAGCGGTTTTTTTTATTTCTTCTTGTTGTTTTGGTTTGTGTGTCAAACGGTTTTGCCGTACTTAAGATGGATTCATTGACCCGGGAACTGGATCGGGTTTTGATCAACAAGGATGAATACGTTGGCGATAAACAGGACAAAATCATGGATCTGAAGGGATTGCTGCGGCTGGGTAATATATCCAAAGAGCAGCAATTTGATATCAACCTAAGGCTTTTTCAAGAGTTTGAGAAATACGTTTCCGATTCGGCGGTTTATTATATTCAAAAGAATGTGGCTTTGGCGGAGCAGATTGGCAGCAACGATTTGTTGATCCAATCCAAACTATTGCTGGCGTCCATCTTTTCCACCAAAGGGCTGTACATTGAGTCGATGCATTTGTTGGAGGAAATCAGGGGACGAGAGTTGTCTCAAAGGCAATATGCAAAACTGTATGAGGCTTATAGTATGTTTTATAGCCATTATGGTCAAAGCAATGGCAATTTCGATTACTACTACAAGAGTTCCCTGTACCGCGATTCCATGTTGATGTTGCTGCCACACGATTTGCTTGATTATAAAATAGAGTATGCTAAAAAGCTAGTTTATGGCTCCAATGCTGAAATGGATGCGGCAGAGGTTTATGTGAAGGATCTTTTGGAAACTTTGACCGATGCCAACCCCGAAAGGGCTGTTGTTGCTTTTTTGGCCAGTGAAATTTATAAAAACCGTGGCGATAAACTGAACCAAGAACTCTACCTTATGATATCGGCCATTGCCGATATCAAGAATTGTATCAAGGACAATGCTTCGTTGCAGAGTTTGGCTTTGGTCTATTACGACCAAGGCAATATCAATCAGGCCTATCGTTTGATACAGGAAGCGGTGGATGATGCCGTGTTTTGTAATGTGCGGTACCGAACGGTGGAAGCCTCGGAATCCTATCCCATCATCAATAGCCTGTACGTTGAGAAGGAGAAGAAGCAGCGGAAGCAGTTGCTCCTCTATCTTGTTTTGATCAGTGCCTTGTTGGTGGTCCTTTCTGTGACCATTGTCTTTATTTATTTGCAGGTTAAGCGCCTTGGCCGCATCAAACGCGAATTGTTTCATTCCAACGAGGAGTTGAACCGGTTGAATGGCGACTTGACAAAGGCGATAGTTAATCTTCAGGAGGCCAATTTGGTCAAGGAGGAGTACATCACCCATTTCTTTGACCGTTGCTCCAATTACATCGACAAACTGGGTGAGTACCGCAAATCGCTTAATAAATTGGCCGCAAACAATCAGTTGGATGATTTGTATAAACTCATTAAATCGAATACGATTATTGAGGAGGAGGTGGAAGAGCTCTATAAGACTTTTGACACCATCTTTATTAATTTATATCCTACTTTTATTGAAGACTTTAATGCCCTCTTGCTGCCCGATGAGCACATCTTCCCCAAAAATGGTGAGATACTTAATACCGAGTTGAGGATTTTTGCACTGATTAAACTTGGAATCACCGATAGTGTTAAAATATCCAGTTTTCTTCGCTACTCCTTGCGAACAGTTTATAATTACCGCACCAAAGTTCGCAACAAAGCTGCTGTGAAAAGGGACGAATTTGAAGGATTTGTGGAGCGGATAGGGCAGAATTCCATCCGCAAAAATTAATTCCTGCGTATAAAATTAGTACTTTTTTACAAATTTTACCAAATTCAAGTATCAGTGATTCAGTCTTTTAGTATTGATGATCTGGTACTTTTTTTATGTAATGCCCATGCATGGGATATTAATTGGACTACTTTGGCTTTAGAAATTTTAACTCCTGGTGGTTAATTTTTATTAGCCTGGTTTAATTTAATATCTAAGTTTATGAAGCATTATTTTGTAAAGAAAGCTTGTTTTTTCTGCTTCTGTTTGTTGCTTGCACTTTTGTCAGGATCTGTTCCCGCATTCGGGCAAACAGGTGGTTTGATAACTGTTGAAGGCACCATTACGGATGCTAAGACTGGAGAGGCATTAGTGGGTGCCTCCATTGCTCCCAAAAATGATTTTAGTAAGGGAACACGGACTAATGTTGATGGATCCTATTCTCTGACTGTTGAGAAGGGTTCTCTTCTGACTGTCTCCTTTATTGGTTTTAAGAATACTGAGGTGGTGGCAAATACTGCCAAACTAGACATCCGCCTTGAGGAGGATATGCAGGATTTGAATGAAGTGGTGGTAATTGGTTACGGTACGGTGAAACGTAAGGATGTGACCACTGCTATTTCGACTGTTTCGACAAAGGATTTGGAGCAACGCCCTATTGTTTCGGCCGGACAGGCCATCCAAGGCCGCGCAGCAGGGGTTTCGGTCGTGCAGCCCAATGGTGCACCCGGAGGGGAGATATCCATTCGCGTGAGGGGAACAACCTCCTTCAATGGTAACAACAACCCTTTGTATGTGGTTGATGGGGTTCCTTTGGATGACATCAATTTCCTATCTCCCAACGACATTGCCGGCATGCAGGTGCTCAAGGATGCTTCATCGGCAGCCATTTATGGCTCTAGGGCAGCCAATGGTGTGATCATCATCACCACCAAAACTGGTAAAAGTGGCGATGCAAAAGTTACTTTCAACACCCAGTTGAGCGTGAACCATGTTTCCAATATGATTCATTCCTTGAATGCTGCCCAGTATAAGGAGCTTCAGGATGAAATTGGTGCTGTTTCCATCCCTGAAGGGACAATCGATGTCACCGACTGGCTGGATGAAGTTTATAACACCGGCCTCACTCAGAGCTACCAATTCTCCGTCTCAGATGGGAATGAGAAGTTGAAATATTTCCTTTCGGCTGGTTACCTGGATGAGAAGGGTATTTTGAAAGCCGCCTATTTCAAGCGGTACAACTTTAGAGCCAATGTGGACAATCAAGTGCGCAGCTGGTTGAACATCAGTGCCAACATCTCCTATTCCGACAACAATAAAAACGGCATCACCACTGGTTTGGGATCCAATCGAGGGGGTATCGTCCTTTCAGCAATCAATTTGCCCACCAGTGTGGCAGTTAAAGATGCAACAACAGGGTTGTACAACCGCGTGTTCTATGGCTCTAATATTGCCAATCCCATTGAAAATATGGATAATGGCAAGAACAATTCCAATAAGGAAACACGCTTGATTGCTTCGGGAAGCATGTTGTTTACGGTACTTCCCAGCCTTAATTTCAAGTCGTCGTTTACCCTGGATCGCCGAAATGGCTTGGAAAGAGGTTTCAACCCTCCGATTCATGCATCGGATCGCGACGATTGGGGCAATGCTTGGGATAATCGCAATGAGAATACTGTGTTGACGTTTGACAATGTGGCCACCTATAGCAAATCGTTCAAAAAACATGGACTTGAAGTTATGGCGGGATCGTCATGGACTGACTCGGACTACAACAACAGCTACATCAATGGATCACACTTCCGTTCATGGGACATCCATACCTTGAATGCTGCCAATAAAATTTCATGGGATGGCACCGGTTCAGGAGCTTCTCAGTGGGGCATCATGTCCTATTTCGGTCGTGCGGCTTATAACTTTGATAGCAAGTACCTGCTTTCGGCCAATATCCGAATGGATGGCTCTTCCAAATTGCATCCCGACCACCGGTGGGGCACTTTCCCCTCTTTCTCAGCAGCATGGAGGATATCTTCGGAGGAGTTCATGCAGGATTTGGAGTGGATCGACGACTTGAAAATACGTGGTGGATGGGGACAAACCGGAAACCAATCGGGCATTGGTGATTATGCTTACCTGCAACGTTACAACATAAGCCGTCAGCCATGGTTTGAAGAAGGAAAAGAAAATGTATTTCCCATTATCACTCAAGCCAATTTGCGGACTGCCGACCTCAAATGGGAAACAACCACCCAGTCGAACGTGGGGATTGATGTCACCATGTTTCGCAACCGCCTGACCTTTATTGCCGATTATTATTACAAAAACACCAAAGATTTGTTGATGTGGGTGGGCGTGCCAACCGGTGGAGGTGGTGCAGGCAACATCCAACGCAACGAAGGTGAGATGACCAACCAGGGTTTTGAATTCTCCGTTGGCTCAAAAAACTTAACCGGGGCTTTAGGGTGGGATACTGATTTCAACATCTCATTCAATCGCAATAAGTTTGAGAAACTTGAATTGCAAAAGATCTATAACGATGGATGGACCAGCGATGTGTTGCATGAGCCGGTTGTGCGCAACGAGCCTGGTCGTTCTTTGGGTGGTTTTTATGGATACATCAGCGATGGTGTTGATCCGGAAACTGGTGAGCTGGTTTATCATGACAGCAACAAGGATGGCAAAATCACATCCACCGACCGCACCTATATTGGTGATCCCAACCCCGATTTCACTTTTGGCTTGACCAATTCTTTTTCGTGGAAGAACTTCAATCTGACAGTGTTCATCCAAGGGTCTTACGGCAATGATATCTATAATGCATCGCGGATAGAGACCGAAGGGATGTATGATGGAAAGAATCAATCCACACGCGTGTTGGGTCGTTGGCGTATCCCGGGTCAAGTAACCAGTGTGCCCAAGGCTGGTTTTGATTTGAAAAACTCCTCATACTTTGTGGAGGATGGCAGTTATTTGAGAGTCAAAGATCTTTCCCTTTCATATAATGTCAGAGGGGTGTTTTTGAAACGCATTGGCGTGTCCAAAATTCAGCCCTATTTCACCGCTTCTAACCTGCTCACGTGGACCAATTATTCGGGTATGGATCCTGAGGTCAATCAATGGGGCGGCAGCGGAGCTGTGCAGGGAATCGATTGGGGTACCTATCCCCACAGCAAGTCTTTTGTTTTTGGTCTGAATGTTGAATTTTAATAGTATGGAGATGAAACGAAAATATTTATATTCCGGATTGGTGGGTGCTCTTTTGTTGGCGTTGCAGGCCTGCTCGCTCAATTATGATCCAGTGGATGCTTATTCCGATGTGACCGAAGGTATTGACGAGGCTGGAAACGAAGTCGTGTTCAAGGACAAACAAGCCGTGGTGAATCATGTGGCCTCATTTTATAAGTTGTTGCGCGACCGCCAGGAGCATTGGTATATGGATCTGTTATTGATTGCCGAATCGCATTCCGACAACGCCTATGCCGGCGCTCCCAATGCGGAGGTATTGCCTTTTGAAAACAATTCCATCGAGGGTTCCAACTCGGTGGTTGACCGTGACTGGAGCCGCTATCTGGCCGACGTTGCTGCTGCCAACAAGTTGATATGCAACATCGACAGCGTGACCGATGCCACGTTGACCAGTGATGAAAAAGCGCAATTCACCGCTGAAGCCAAAATTTTTAGGGCGATGGTTTATTTCGATATGGTGCGGCTATGGGGGCGTGTCCCCGTTATTACCACTGTGGCTGGCGATATCACTTCTGAAACAATAGAGGAGGTTTATCCTCAGTATTTCCCTTTTCAAAATAGCGAGTTGGAGGTGTACCAACAAATTGAGCAGGATCTTTTGGACGCTGTAAAAGACGCCCCCGATTTTGCTGCTGCTGATAAAACCATTCTGTCCAAAACCGTTGCTAAAGCCTTGTTGGCTAAGGTGTATGCCGAAAAACCATTGCGCGATTACGCCAAGGTGATTCAATATGCCGACCAGGTTGCTGCCGATGGTTGTGGTTTGGTGGAGGATTTCAGTGATTTATTTGGGATGAATGAGACTAGAACCGACACCAAAATGCGCAACACCAAGGAGTCGATCCTCGAAATGCAATATTTTCCTGGCAACGGCAACTGGGTGACCTGGATGTTTGGCAGGGACTTGATTAATTGGAATTCAAACTTCTCATGGACAAAATGGGTGACCCCATCCCGCGATTTGATCGCCCAGTTCATCAACGAAGGCGACCAGGTTCGTTTCAAAGAATCGGTTGTTTATTATAAATGTGATTGGAGCAACTATTATCCCAAGGACAATTATCCGTTTATGTACAAATGTCGGTCGGCTTATAGCAGCATCATTAAATATCGTTATGCGGATGTGTTGTTGCTGAAGGCCGAAGCGTTGATCATGAAGGAATCACCCGATTTGGGTGCCGCAGCAGCCATCATCGACCAGGTTCGTCAACGCGCCGGCCTTGCCAAGCTTGCTAGTGGCGTCAAGGGCAATCAAGCCTCCATGCTCGAAGCACTGTTGAAGGAAAGGCGCCTCGAGCTCGCATTCGAAGGGCAGCGTTGGTTCGACCTTGTTCGGCTCGACAAAGTGGAGAGT
>JAGPIS010000110.1 GCA_018054835.1 Breznakibacter sp.
AGGTGGTTATAGCGACAAGGTTCCACCTCTTCCCATTCCGAACAGAGAAGTTAAGCTTGTCCGCGCCGATGGTACTGCGTAAAGTGGGAGAGTAGGTCGCCGCCGAATTTTGAAGTCCCCGGTTCTGAAAAGAGCCGGGGATTTTTGCGTTTGTAGGTTTTTGTCCGCGAATTAATGATTGTCCACTAATTACGCGAATCGAAGATGGACGGAGTCAATTGCCGAGAATTGAGACAGGAGTCTTTGATCCACCGATTAACTCAGGTTCATTCCGATTCCCACCGATTTAAATTGATTGCTGAAAAGTGCTTCCTGTTAACTGAAAACTGTTCCCTGAACTCAATAACTCAGAACTCAATACACCGAATACTGATCCCTGACTACTGTTTGCTGTTCCCTGTTTTTTAACCACGAATCGAAGATCGACGGAGTCAATTGGACGAATTAGACGAATTGATTTGCCCGACAGACGACCAACGCTGAACTCAAAACTCTAGTAACTGATCACTGAATACTGATCCCTGAAAACTGCCCTAACTCAGAACTCAAAACATTGAGCCTGTTCCCTGTTCCCTGTTCCCTGTTTACTGATCCTTGTTTACTGATCACTGACCACTGATTTGTTGTCTAAGCCATTCGAAAAGACAAACGGATCCCGCGTGCGAAACATTCATACTGGTTGCTTCACCAGTCATGGGAATGTGAATGTGCGTTGCGCAGTGTGACAATATTTCGGGTTGGATTCCCCTTATTTCGTTGCCTAGAAAAACTGCCATTTTGGCAGGTAGTTGGGTTTTGTAAATGCTTTGCGATTGCAGGGATGTTTCCAATGCCACCCATTGATAATCTTCAGGGATGAATTGATGGTAATTTTTGGAAGTAGCATGAATCAATTCCACATAATCCCATGCCATGCAGGCTGTTTTCTTTATTTTGTTGTCTTTCAATTGAACTTCTTCAATGCTGATAATTTTGGTGATCCCGATATTGCCGGCCAGCCTGATGAGATGACCAATATTCTCGGGTGTTTTCAAACAGTCGGTGATAATAATTGGGGTGTTGGTTAGTGTGACCCTGTTTTGCGAGTCGAATAATTCACGTGAATCGTTGATAAGCATCTCTCGGTTGTTGTAATGGTGTTGTTAGTTTGTGCTTTTAGGGGTTAATCCCATCTCTTTAGCTTTTTCAAGCATGAAGTCGTAAGCTTCCTGGTAATCGTTGCGTATTATTCCATCTAAAATGGCCTCTTTGATGGCATTTTTTAGCTGGCCGATGGTTGCGCAAGGATTCATGTCGAATATCTCCATGATATGTTCCCCTGTGATGGGTGGTTGGAAGTTGCGGACATGATCCTTCTCTTCAATTTCTTTGAGCTTTCGCCGTACCACTTTAAAATTCCTCAAGTATCGTTGCACTTTTTCCTCATTTTTTGAGGTGATATCTGCCTCGCACAATGTCATCAATTCATCGATGTCATCCCCTGCTTCGAAAAGTAAGCGACGAACTGCTGAGTCGGTGACAACTTCTTCGCTGAGAATGATTGGGCGCATATGCAGGCCAACCAATTTTTGAACAAATTTCATCTTCTCGTTTTGTGGCAGTTTCAATCGCTTGAAGATGTCGGGAATCATCTTTTCACCAATGAAATTGTGATTGTGGAATGTCCAGCCTTGTTTATTATCGTATCGTTTGGTTCGGGGTTTGGCTATGTCGTGAAGCAGTGCCGACCAGCGGAGCCATAGGTTGTCGGTGGTGGGTACAATGTGGTCCAGCACCTCCAGTGTATGGTAGAAATTATCTTTATGTGCCCTGCCGTTCATTTTTTCCACTCCTTTCAAGGCTTGCAGTTCGGGGAAAATAATGGCCAACAAACCTGTTTTTTCGAGCAGTTTGAAGCCGGTGGACGGTTTGGGTGACATCATTATTTTGTTCAATTCATCGCTGATGCGCTCCATGGAGACGATTGAGATGCGCTCTTTGGTTTCGGCAATGCCATTGAGCGTTTTTTCCTCAATGGTGAATCCCAGCTGTGCTGCGAACCTTATGGCACGCATCATTCTAAGCGGGTCATCGGAAAAAGTGATTTGAGGATCAAGGGGCGTTTTGATTATTTCATTCTTTAAATCCTCCATGCCATTGAAGGGGTCGAGCAATTCGCCAAAAGTTTCCTTATTGAGGCTTAGAGCCAAGGCGTTGATGGTGAAATCCCTCCTGTTTTGGTCATCCTCCAATGTCCCATCTTCCACAATTGGTTTGCGGCTGTCGCGATGGTACGATTCTTTTCTTGCTCCCACAAATTCGACTTCCAAATCGCGGTATTTTAGCATGGCAGTTCCAAAATTCTTGAATACCGACAGTTTAATGTTGCCTAATTTCTTTGCAACAGCCTCCGCCAGTTCAATCCCGCTGCCTATCACTACCACATCGATGTCTTTTGATGGCCGCTTCAGGTATATATCGCGAACATATCCACCTATTACGTAGGCTTCTTGTCCTGTGGCTGAAACAATTTCTGATATGGTTTTAAAAACTGGATGAGTCAGCTTCTCTTTCATTCGCTGGTTTTATTGGAGATATGAACAATTCGGTTTTATTTTGGTTCTAATGGAAAGCAACAAGTTGACTTTTGTTCTCGATAGAACCTGACAAAATTACAATTTTTTCCCGGAACTTTGCCCTAGTTCGATAAAAGCTAATTTGGCACAGTTGTTGATATGTTGATATATGAATATGTGTATTATTTAAGTGTAATTAATTAAAATCTTGATATTATGGTAGAGCATTTGACAGCCGAAACTTTTAAGGAAAAAGTATTCAATTATGAGGCAAATAAAGAGTGGAAATTCGAAGGCGCAAAACCCTGTTTGATCGATTTTTATGCCAGCTGGTGCGGACCATGCAAAATGGTAGCACCCATACTCGAGGAGTTGGCAAAAGAGTATGATGGAAAACTGGATATTTATAAGGTGGATACCGAAGATCAACGCGAACTTGCGTCTGTATTTGGAATTCAAAGCATTCCCTCAATTTTGTTTGTGCCTGCAAGTGGTCAGCCACAGATGGCGATGGGGGCTTTGCCAAAGGATTCTTTTAAAAAGGCGTTCAAAGATGTTTTAAATGTGGAGTAGTGTTATGAGAAAGGTTCTGTTAACGTCGGTTGTTGCCTTTGTGCTAACTCTCCATGCGGGATGTGTGCAGCCAGTTGAGGGAAATACTGTAGGGAAAGCAAAGGCTTCGGAGGGTATTTCCAATGGGATCGTATATCTGACCAAGAGCAGTTTTGTGGAGTCGATTTTCGATTATGAAAATGAGTCGGAATGGCATTATAAGGGCGATTTGCCTGCCATTGTTGATTTTTATGCCGACTGGTGTGGCCCATGTCGCATGTTGGCGCCTGTTTTGGACGAGTTGCAAAAGGAGTATGCTGGTAAGTTGCAAATTTACAAGGTGGATACGCAAAAAGAACGTCAATTGTCAGGCGCTTTAGGGATACAGAGCCTTCCAACGGTTCTTTTCATCCCTAAGGAGGGTAAGCCTCAGGCTCTATTGGGCTTCAGGTCCAAAGGGGATTTAGAAAAGATAATCGCAGAGTTCTTAAAAGTTGAAAAATGAATTTTTTAAATAAAGAAGCCGGTACCTAGGTGTCGGCTTTTTTATGTTGTTAATTTGTTTGATTTAAAATAAAATGTTGCAGGAAAAAGTTATTTACTTATATTTGTATTGAATGTTAAATTTAAATCCAATACAATGATAAAATCTATTCCTTATTGTGCTTATGATGTGGTTCACGATATCCAAGGTGAAATTCAATCTATAAAGATAACCGCACTTGTATATTTGCCCATCGACAGTGTGGTGCAAAAGATTGGCGAGGGGCCTGTGGCCGACTCTGTGGATGAGCGTTTGTTGACTGTCGCTTACCAGGGGGTGGATTTGAAATGTAAAATATTTGAGGTGGAATTTGTTATCGCGCGTGGAGACATAGGATTATTGGAAACCGGTGCCCAGGTGCAGGTGGTGGATTCCTCTCAACCAACAGGGAATCTATTAAGGGCCAGTAAAAAAGGCTCCGTTGCAATCAAGTACAAAGATGTTCTTGTCTAAGAGTGTAAAGTTTCCTATTATTGAGGCATTGCTGTTGTTGGGGGCTTGCTTTGTTTTTTTTTCAGCTTGCACCCATGATAGATCTCGCTGCAATAGGGAGATACAGCAGAATGTTTGTCGTGATATAGATTTTGTTACGATTAGGGATTGCCTAGATTCAGTTGTAGTTGCTGAGCATTTGGATACTACTTGTGCATTGGTTTTGGGGATCAGAGCCTTACAACTGGACGGAGTTTGGTTAATGCTGACAATCCAGTGGAAGGACATCCATTTTTGATGGAGTCGTTGAAGTATTTCAAGGATTTAGATTATACTGTTGGTGAAGGTTACGCTTATTTCCTGCTGGCTACCTGTTACCAAAAACAGTTGCAAGCCGACTCTGCTCTTTTCCATTATGAAAATGCAAAGCTTAAATTGATAGCTGGTGGCGATACTATAGGATTGCTGAGTGTGTATAACAATTTAGGAAATCATGTTGCCCGGATGGGCAATATGATCTTGGCAGAGCAGAATTTTGCCGAAGCAGAAGGACTTTTCTCCAAACCTTCTCATTTGTCTGTTTTGGTTATGTACAATATTGCTAATTTTCGTTTGGAATCAGGCAATTCAGCATCACTTTCGAAAGTCAAAGCTTCTCTATTGCAACTTCTCCAATACGATGATTTTCTCGATTCACTATTTTTATCCGATATTTATAATAGTCTGGCGGCAACCGAAATACGGCTTGATTGTCCCAACTCAGCTATCGATTATGCACAGAAGTCGATTGGTTATATGCCCAATGCCGGTATTGTTGATTTGCAGGATCAGTATCTGAACTTGGCCAATAGTTACCTGCTTGCTGGTAATGAGGCCGATTTCAAAGTTTTAATGCAGGAAATCAATTTGGAATATGCTGATCTGGAGGCCAAAAATCAGAAACAATACCAGTATCTGATGGTAAAAGCTTTTTTGGGCGAAATGGGCGGACACTTGGATGAGTATTTGTCGCTCACCTCCGTTATCCAAAATACGGGTTTCTCAGACAAAATGCTGGAAATAAAAAAGAGCTTCGAGGTGAAAGAAAAGCAGGCTCAAATAGATATGCTGGCAAAAGACAATGAGATTCAGAAAACCCATATCCGTTTTATCAATTGGGTAGCCGCCATCTCTTTTGTTTTTGTCTTGGCCATGGCACTCTTGGTGCTGCTCTTGTATCGGGAGCGTACGCGCCTTCGACGGTCACAGGCCGCCCTTTTTCTGGAGCAACAAAAAACGGAACTGGCCAACGAGGAGTTGGCGAATGCCATTCGCATCAAGGATCGCTTGATGTCGGTTATTGCCCATGATTTGAGGGGGCCGTTGGGCGGGATGAAGGAGTTGATAGAGCTTTATTCCGACATGCCCGAGCTTGACCCGGTTGATGTTAAGCATTTTTTTGCTGTGGCTAAAGATTCTTCCGCCTCCGTCTATTTTTTGCTCGAAAACTTGTTGGTGTGGGCTAATAACCAAAAAGGAAAGGGATATTTTTCACCGATTGAGCAGAATATTGTGCTGTTGGTTCAAGATACCATCGATTGTTTGAAAAGTTGGGCCGGATTGAAAAATATACAAATCACCGTTCATTCTGATAAAAGTGTTATAGCCAAAGTGGATGGCAATATGTTCAAAACTATTGTCCGGAACCTGGTCTCCAACTCCATAAAATATTCCGATTCAGGTAAAGATATTGTAGTTTATATTGAATGCGATGGCCGCGAGGTGGTTGTTTCTGTTATCGATCAGGGTAAGGGGATTGATGCCGAGGTGTTGCCAACCTTGTTTCAAAAACAGGATGATATGCTGGATCGGTCGTTGTCGGATAATAAGGTCGGGCTTGGCCTGGTGCTTTGCAGCGATTTTACAGGAAAACACAATGGGCGTATTTGGGCCGAATCTCAAATTGAAAGGGGTACAAAAGTTACCGTTGCCATTCCTGTTGATTCTTATAATTGATATTTATTTCTTGTTTTCAGGTAGTTATAGTTGTTTTTGTGGTGTTTGTCAAAATTGATGGGTGGTTGTGAAAAAAAAATAGGTCTTTTCGGGAAAAGATTCATGAATAATTTATATTTACAACCAGTATTAGTTGTTCCATAATCAACACTTAAATTTCTATGATACAAAATAAGCCGCGAATAATAAAAGATTTTGAGAAACTGGATGTCTCTTTGCAGGAACAGATCAAGTTGTTGTATCCCAAAGGTTTTTC
>JAGPIS010000012.1:0-10659 GCA_018054835.1 Breznakibacter sp.
GTTTTTGCGCTGGCTACATCCTTGACCATCCCGGCTTTGGCGGGCAATAAAAGTGGCCCAATGACGGCCATGTCGTTCAACATCCGTTACGACAATCCCTCGGATGCTCCCAATCACTGGGAGAACCGCAAGGAGTGGGTGGCCGGGATGATTCATTATTACCAGCCCGATGTGGTGGGATTGCAGGAGGTGCTGGTCAATCAGTTGAACGATTTGATGGCTTTGCTGCCAGAATATAGTGTGATTGGTTGTGGCCGCGATGATGGGAAGGAGCAGGGTGAGTACTCCGCCATCCTGTACCATAAATCCAAACTGGTTTTGGTGGACGAAAAAACGCTCTGGCTGTCGCAAACACCCGAAACGCCCGGTTCCATGGGTTGGGATGCCGTGTGCAACCGAGTGCTCACCAAAGGTGTTTTCAAGGTAAAAAACTCAGACAAGCAGCTGGTGGTCTTCAACACCCATTTCGATCATGTGGGGCAGGAGGCACGTCGCGAGAGTGCCCTGATGGTGAAACGAGAAGCGGCAAAGTATGCCGACAAGTTTCCAGTGATGGTGATGGGCGATTTCAATGCCGACCCTGCCAGCAATGTTTACCGCTTGCTAGTGGACGATTCGCCCTTGAAGGATGCCATGGCACTGGCCAATTATCAATATGGTCCGCAATGGACGTTCCATGGTTTTGGTGCGGTGCCGGTTGCTGAGCGCCCACGCATCGATTATCTCTTTGTCACCAGCCGAATCAATGTGTTCAAGCACCTGCACCTTTCTGATCAACGAGGAGACCGCTTCCCCAGCGACCACCTGCCGGTGGTAGTGGAGTTTGGGGTGAAGTGAAAGAAAAAAAACCGGAAGCAATTTGTTTCCGGTTTTTTTTATTTTGAATTTTCAGTCGCTATACGTTTTTCCTCTCATTGTTTTCAATAATCGAAATCCATGATGTATTGTTTGAGGTTCTCTTCGTGGGTTAGATCCATTTTCTTTTTTAAACGGTATTTCTTCAAATCGACACTGCGTGCGGTGATTTTTAGTATGGGCGCCAGCTCTTTTGATGAAAGGTTGGCTTTGATATAAGCACAAAGCTTTAGATCCTCTTCTGTTAGGTTGTTGTGTTTGGTGCGTAGCTTCTTGAAAAAATTGGCATGTGCTTCCGAGAAGGCTGCCTCAAATATGAGCCACTCTTTTTTTTCATCGCTGCTCGCTTTAATCATTTTGGAAAGCCGGTCGATCTGGTGTCCATTTGAAAAACGAAGGTTCTCCCGGATATGCTTCAGTTCTTCATTTATTTTGTCAATCACTTCCTTTTTCTTGTTGTTTTGCAGCAAGAGGTTGGTTAGTTTGTCCGATTTGTTGGTCACCTCTTCTTGTAGTTGCTTAACTTCCATTCCCAATTGGTGACGTGTGGTTTGCATTCGTAAGTCGTTTAGCCGTTTCCGTTCTTTCTGCAGCTTCACGTAGGCTTTCTTCTTTCGGAGAGTGTGATAGGCGTGGCGCGACGCAAAGATTAGGAAGATTGATACAACCAAATAGGCGAAATATGCAAGCTTCGTCCTTAAGAGTGGTGGTGCAATGGTGAATGTCACGCTGTCGATGTTGGTTCCACCTTTTTCTCTTACCTGGAAGGTGTAGGTCCCTTCGTGTAGATTTTGGAACACTGCCACATTCTCGTCACGGCTCTGCCATTGGTTGTTGTAACCCTCCAGCAGGTATTCGTATGATGTTTCGGTACCATAACTGAATGCGGTGTATGTGAAACGTATCGTATTGTATTTGTATGGGATGGCGCCGTCCTTTTCGAAAGTACCTTTCTTGCCTGACCGGTCGTTACTGCATTCGATACTGGTGATTGATGGTGAATCGTTGCCCTGCCGTGTGCGTTTAAGGTCATCCAAACTAGTGGAGGCAATTCGATCAGAAAGGCAAAACATGATTTGTCCTTCCATCGGCTGGGTTATTTTCTCGAATTTATATATCAATTCGTTCTCGATCTTATTCAAATCATAAGGTAGCTGTTCTATTTTTCGGGTGGCCAGGTTGAATAGGGACAACTGTTTGTTGTGCCGCAAAAACACATGTTTATTTATCACCTCAGAAACGTAGCTCACCTGGTTGAATTCGGGTGGTGACACTTTGATCCCCCCCATGGGCGAATAAAAAAATGAAGTGTCGTTTGAGGTTACCAGTACTTGCCCCTGAACATCGAAGGCTCGAATCCAACTGGCTTTGTTTAATTCTGGCAAATCGGACAAATTTTTGACCTCGGCCATCTTCTGATTGTTGTCGGGCAAGATGTGGAATAGTGTGTTTGCCCCCCCGCTAACGATCAGTGATCCATCGGGCAGCTCAATCAAATCCCTTGTGAGTTCTTTGATGTCGGGTATGGTGTAGTGTAGTTGCCATTGGTTGTTCGTCTTTTTATACACTGCGACGCTGAAGTACGAGGTTTGGTAAACAATGTTGTCGTCGAGTTTGCTTTGGAGCATGGTGTAGCCTCCCGCAATTCTCGATAAGGGCTTGAGTTGCCCATTTTGGAGGAGGTAGGTGCCATTGTTGTGCCCAATCCATAGCTCGCCATCAATCACCTCCACATTCCAAATTTGGCCTTCTGAACCGTTGACCAGTTCAATATCGAATATCGACGATTGATCTTTTAGTGGGGAGATCTTATAAAGTCCATGATTGGTTCCTACGTAATAGGCATCTTTGTACAATGTAATGTCGTAGAAGGAACCCAGTTCAATAAACTGGTTGGTGATGTTGTGGATTGGATTTTTTAAATCCACCAGCGATATCCCATTGTCGGTAGCCACCCACAGAAATCGGTTTTTATGCAGGTGGATGGCATGCACTCGATTGTTTGATAAGCCGTTTGATCGGTTTAATACATAGGCGATGTGACCGCTTAGGTTTGCTATGATCACACCCCCATTCATCGTCGCAAATGCATAATACTCTTTATCCAGTCGTATTGCCCGGTTGAGTTTATAGGTTTTTATTAAATCGTTCAAGGCGTTGTTTATGGGTGTAAGCTTGTTGTTTAATAAAAGGAATAGTCCTTCCTCCAGCGTTCCAACCAGGATTGTATTGGCATTTACTTTGGATAGGTATGTAATCATCAGCTTATTTATCCCGGGGGAATCTGAAAGGATGCGTTCATCTCCATCGGGGGTCAATGCCATCAGGTTGCTGTAATTTATTTGATACAAAATCTCTTTCCCTTCGGGATAGGTGAATGTTGTGTTGCCATTTTTAAACCGTTCGCTTCCTATGATGCCGTTTTTATTGATGTGGTATATCTTGTCAAATGCCTGAAAAATCAAAAGGTCGTTGATCCGGTATGTTTTCCAGATGTCATTTGGGATATTGGATAAGGACTGAAAACCTTGCTGTAGGTTTTTTTCCAAGAAGAAACCCATAAGCCCATTTCCACCTACAAAAATAGTATCGTTTGAACAAAATACGGCTCTCAAGGGGTTGGGTGTTTTGTACAAGCTCCAGTTTTCACCATCGTATCGCAGTAAGCCCAAATTATTGGCAAAATACACGTATCCACTCTTGGCGCTTGAAATGTCCCAATTTTGTCTTTCTGCATTGTATTCATCCTTTGAAAAAGTTGAAATGGGTGGGGTGATCATGGCAAGATTGTTGGCGATGGGTTGGTTCCAACCAAAACAAGGGTTGTTTGTTTCCAATAAAATCAAAACTATAAATATGATCGTTTGAATCTTCATATATTGATGATTGTTAATTTTTGGACTTGAATACAAAAGAGTGTTTGTTTTATTACACCTATTCACGTTGATTGATTGTCAGTTGCAATATATTTATTTTTCCAGAGTAATGAAAATTGATGCGAATGATATGATGTGATTGATGTCATCAGGTTGGATGGCTATGGGATGATGATGTGTTAAAAAATATATTTAAATATTTAAAGACTAAGTAGTTGAATTGGAATTTTTGCTATGATGTATAAATGATGTATTGTCAAAAATTAAGGTTTGTGGGCAATTGTTCACTTTTGTTGTTGTTAATCGGATGCCGGCATGGGTTATTGAATGTTTTTAACATTGTGATAATAGCATTTCACCCCATATTGTTGTGCATTCATTGAAGGTAACCGGAAATGCCGCCCATTGTGGTGAGTTTGGTTAAAACAGCTGAATAGAATTTTTTTAATTTAAATCCATTTGATTATGATTAAACGATTGCTTATTGCATTCCTGATGATCAGCCAACTGGCGCTGGCACAGGACATGAAGAAGATTTCGGGGGAGATTCGCGACAATCTCGGAATTCAACTGCCTGGAGCTACCATTGTGCTCAAGGGTACTACCAATGGAACCACTGCGAACCTCAACGGTTTGTTTGAACTCAACAATGTCAAATCAAGCGATGTGCTGGTGGTTTCCTTTATCGGATTGAAGACTCAAGAGTTGACCGTTGGGGATAAAACCAGTTTTTTAGTTGTGCTAGACGACGATGCCAGTGATTTGGAAGAAGTTGTTGTCATTGGTTATGGCTCCAGCAAATCAAAGGATTTGACCTCTCCCATTGCTACTGTTTCGGGTAAGGAACTTAGTGCAATGAATACCACTTCTCCAATGAGTGCTGTCCAAGGAAAAGTGGCAGGTGTGAATATTGTTAACTCAGGAGCTCCAGGTGCCGGCCCTAAAGTGACCATTCGAGGGGTAGGTTCCTTTGAGAATTCAAACCCGCTGTATGTGGTGGATGGGATGTTTGTGAATGATATCAACTTTTTGAGTGCCAATGATATTGAAACAATGTCGGTTTTGAAAGATGCTTCTGCTGCCGCCATTTATGGCGTTCGTGCAGCCAATGGTGTGGTATTGATCACCACCAAGGGGGGTGGCAAAAACCGAAAATTGCAAGTGTCCTATGATGGCTATTATGGCGTCCAATCGGTTACTCAGCGTCTGGATATGGCCAACTCGGCTCAATATGCACAATTTATGAGGGATTCAGGTGTGCAAGGTTACATTAAACGAGTTGATGCTGCCATTGAGAGATTTGGCGGAGAGAATGGTGTGCCATCGGTATCCACCGATTGGTACAAAGAGTTGATTCGCAACAATGCGCCCATACAAAACCATAATGTGTCGTTAATGGGTGGTGCTGAAAAATCAGCCTACGCTTTTAGCGTTGGTTACCTGGGGCAGGATGGGATTATGGATTCCGATGGTGAATATAACCGAATCAATTTAAGGGCTAAGGTTGATTTTGATGCTTCTTCGAAGTTGAAGATTGGTTTCAGTACGCTATTGACACAAGAGGATCGAATGGTCGATGATGATCAAGCTTGGTTTCAAGCTTATATCAGCAACCCAATGTTTCCTGTTTTCGATCAGTCACTTGCGGATAGTGAATCGAACCCTATAAAATTTGGCAACCCTCATAACCTTGGTTACGATACCTATTATAGCAATCCTAAAGCTGTTGCCTATTATAATAAGGATAACGAGTCGGCGAATACGCGGTTTATGCCAAACATCTATGCCGAGTTGATGCCCTGGGAGCGAAAAGATATCACATTCCGGTCATCCCTAAGTATGGATTTTAGCTATGGCGCAGCAAGGCATTACCTGCCAGCTTTTAAAGTTGGAAATATAGAACGTAAAAACAACTCCTTGTCCAAACAAACCAACTGGAACTACGATTATATCTGGGATAACACCATTACTGCTAAAAATAGTTGGTATGGCCATAACCTGACCTCGATGGTTGGTTTTTCTGTTAGGGAGGAGAATAACCGCTGGTTGAGAGGTACTGCTCAGGAAGTTGTTTTGCCAGATTATATTGGTACCGGTAATAAAACAACCAGGACGGTTGAGGATGGTGGACAACGTTTACGTGGTATGTCGGCTTTTGCAAGGTTCTCCTACGACTTCCGGCACAGGTACCTTTTGTCGGTCACCATGCGCGCCGATGGATCCTCCAAGTTCCAAGACAAATGGGGTTATTTCCCTTCGGTTGGTGCCGGTTGGGTGGTATCCGAAGAGTCATTTGCACAAAGTCTGAGAGATTGGAAGTTTGACTTCCTTAAATTGCGTGCCTCTTGGGGGATGTTGGGTAACGCTGGAGTGCCTGATAACGACGGTTATGCTTCTATAAGCAATGGCAGTTTGAATGACTCAGGCATCTTTGGGGGTGTGTTACTCCCCGGAATGATAAACAATACCCGTTTTTCATATCTCAAATGGGAAGAGGTGCATGAATCAAATGCAGGTGTCGATGCCAAACTGTTCGACTACCGCTTAGCTGTTGAAGTTGATTATTACAACCGCGACACCAAAAATGCCGTGGTAACCCCAAGAGCAGCCTTCGGAAACCTTCCAGTCAAGCAAAATATCGCCGTTATTCGTAACTCCGGTTTCGAAGCAATGATAAACTGGTCCGATAAGGTTGGAAAAGCATTCCATTATTCGGTTGGAGCGAACATCACTACCATTAATAACAAAGTGATGGAACTTGATGGTAATCCATATATTGAATTGGGCTCGGCCGAATTCCCGCAGCGCCATGTTGTTGGAGGCGAAACTTACTCTTTCTATGGATGGGAAGTGGCCGGGGTGTATCAAAATCAAAAGGAGATTGATGAAAGTCCCATCGCCAAGGCCAATGGTTTGAAACCTGGTGATTTTAAATTTGTTGATCGAAACGGAGATCAAATAATTGATAGTCGGGATCGGACCACACTCGGCAGCCCAAATCCTGATTTCACTTATGGTTTAAACTTTGCTGTTGGTTATAAGGGTTTCACTCTAGCAGCCGCATTTCAAGGGGTTGAAGGAGTAACCATTTTTAACCGACGTCGTGCCGACATCAACAAACATGGAAGCAACAATATTGACGCCAATTTGGTGGAATCAGTATGGACTGGAGAAGGTTCAACCAACAGCACCCCATCTGCTGCAGGTATGTTTAAGCCTTGGAATAACGGACGATTGAGCAATTTCTTCCTCGAAGACGGTTCGTACTTCCGTATTCAAAATGTTCGATTGTCTTACGACCTGCCTAAAGCGGTGATTCAAAAATTGAAAATGGGTTCAGCTCAAGTTTACTTGAATGCCGATCGACCACATACTTTCTTCTCCAGCAATGGATTTACGCCAGAAGTGCCAGGAGGTATCGACCAGCAGGTGTATCCCATCCCGGCCATTTTCTCCTTGGGAGCACGGATTTCGTTTTAATTGAAATAACTCGTCTGGGGCTTTTGGGTAACAAAATTCAAAGATATTTATTGCCAACAATATGAATTTAGAATAATATTAAGTGGTTATGAAATTGATTAATAAATATATAGCATTATTACTGGGTGTTCTGATGCTGACATCGTGTGAGGATTGGTTGTACTTTGTACAGGAGAATAAAATTCCAACTCAAACAGTTGACTATACTGACACAGACAACATGTATGCTCCCGTGTCGGGGGTTTATGCCAATACGCGCCGGAAGCTTTCGCAGTGGGAAATTTGGCCTTTGATGAACGTTCGCAACGACGATGTAACCAAAGGTGGCGGTTCTACGGCCGACCAAGGCGTTTATTTGGACGTGGAAAATTTCAATTATCCGGCTGTAAAAGGTTTTTGGGCCCTGAATAATGCCTGGAATGCCTTTTATCAGATAGTTATAGGGACCTATAATAACATGGAAATTCTTGACAATTACCGGGTTCATCTTACAACCGATGAGCAAAACAAGCTTGCAGACCAATACGCTGCAGAGATTGTGTTTCACCGCGCATTGGCCTATTATTTCATCTCCAACTTATGGGGTGATGTGCCGATTATCAATTCTGAAGATGTAAACTTTGCTTTTCCACACCGCAGCAGTTTGGCCAGCGTTCGCACAGAGATCCATAAAGAACTGGATTTTTGTATCGCTCATCTTCCTGCCAAGCAAACAGTGAATAAAGGTGCTGTGACGAAGTACACAGCTATGACCCTTAAAGCAAAATTGGCTTTGTTGGAAGGTAATCATCCATTGGTTAAAACTCTGACAGATGAAATTATTGCGGAGAGTGGATGTGCCTTGTATGACGATTATTATAATTTGTTTAAAATTCCGGGCAAATTGTGTTCCGAGTCAATTTATGAATTGCAGTTCACCGATTTTGGTACCGGCAGTGGCGATCAGGTATATGGTGGCGCTTGGTTTCAACACCAGGGCCCTCGTAATAATCCAGCACCAATTTCCGGATGGGGCTTTATGTTGCTTGAACCTGAATTCCTTCAGTTCATGAAGGATCGTGGAGAGACAAAGCGTTGGCATGTGGCTGTTTTGGAGTCGGGTGTTGTAACGCCTGCTGGAGATAATGTTCAATTGTTTCAACCCGATTATATGGGAATCAAAGCTCATTACAATGGTAAAGCCTATGTCCCAAAAAATCAGATTACAGCGGGACGCAATGATTATGGATCCAATAATAACATCCGTGTGTTGCGTTATGCCGATGTGTTGCTGATGAATGCCGAAGCTAAAGTGCGGGTCGGAGGAGACGCTGCTACACCCTTCAACAAGGTACGTACCCGTGCAGGCTTGGCACCCATCGAAAACCCAACTATTGAAGATGTGTTGGCCGAGCGCCGTGCTGAGCTCTCAGTTGAGTGGGGCGAACGCTTCAACGATCTTGTTAGAACTGAAAAAGCGGCTGGCGTATTGCCAGGTTTTGTCAAAGGCAAGCATGAGTACTTTCCAATACCATTGTCCCAAGAGGATTTAAACCCCAACTTGGTGGCTCCGGTTCGTGACTGATCGTGTGAAACTTAATTTATCGGCAGGAGAGTCTTGTGCTCTTCTGCCATATTATCTGCTCTAACCGCCAAACATTGAAAAGTCTCAATGGATAAGATGTTGAATAAATATAGAGTGATTATGTTGAGAAAAATTATCTATAAAGGAGCTTTGCCTGTCGTGTTACTTGCTTCTGCAGCTTGCTCGCAGCCCAAAGAGTATCAATCAATATGGAAAAGCTACAGCGGTGATGCCGTGATCGAGCATAAGGTCGATTCGGTTTTGTCGCTGATGACTTTGGATGAGAAGATTGGCCAGATGAACCAATACTCGGGAAACTTTGCTGCTACGGGCGAAATTAGCAACAATCAATCGGGCAAATACCTCAAAGAGGGGTTGATTGGTAGTACCTTCAATGTTTTTGGTGCCGATTATGTGCGCATGCTTCAGGAACAAAACCTCAAGTATTCGCGGTTGAAAATTCCTATGCTCTTTGCCGCCGATGTTATTCATGGATTGGAGACCACTTTCCCCATTCCATTGGCTGAAGCTTGTTCGTGGGATTTGGATATGATGGAGGCTACTGCTCGTGCTGCAGCCGAGGAAGCTACTGCTTCTGGGGTTGCTTGGAATTTTGCCCCTATGATCGACATCGCCCGCGATCCGCGTTGGGGGCGGGTCATGGAAGGAGCCGGCGAAGATGTGTTCTTAGGTTCTTTGGTTGCCAAGGCACGCGTTAAAGGTTTTCAAGGGATAGACGATTTTACCGACCTGTCAAAGAATAATACGCTTATTGCTTGTGCCAAGCACTTTGTAGCCTATGGCGCTGCTCAAGCCGGGCGAGATTATCATTCAGTTGACATTTCGGAACACACATTGAATGAGACTTATTTCCCCCCTTTCCAAGCCGCAATCGAACAAGGTGTGGGAACCTTTATGACTGCCTTCAACGATTTAAATGGTGTGCCATGTACAGGGAACCAATATTTGTACAGCGATGTTTTGCGTCAGCAGTGGGGCTTTAAGGGGATGGTTGTAACCGATTATACTGCAATCATGGAATTGATTCCGCATGGTTATGCCAAGGATCTCAAACATGGCGCTGAGTTGAGCTTGAATGCCGGCATCGATATGGATATGATCAGCGAGGCTTATGTTACCCATCTTCGGGAGCTGGTAGAAGAGGGAAAAGTCTCGGAAACCCAAATTGATGTGGCTGTGGCTCGCATTTTGGAAATGAAATTTCTTCTGGGATTGTTTGATGATCCCTTCCGATATTGCGATGCTCAACGGGAGAAGGAGGTGCTGATGAGCCAGGATAAATTGCAACTGGCTCGCGAGGCAGCTCAAGGTTCCATTGTGCTGTTGAAGAATGAAAATAGTGTGTTGCCACTTTCAAAAACCAAAGCCAAGCGTGTAGCTTTAATTGGGCCTTTCGTGGATGAGCGCGAAAGCTTGAATGGCGAATGGGCCATGAAAGGAGACCGCAGTAAATCGGTGACCTTGCGCGAAGGAATGGATGTTAAATATGACGGGACACCAGTTAAGTTAAGTTATGCACAAGGAACCACACTACCATTGATTGATTCTCGGACGCAAAAAATCACACCTGTCAATGTCATGGATGAACAAGGTTTTGCCAATGCAGTTCGGGTAGCTCGCGAAAATGACGTGTTGCTTGTTGCCTTGGGCGAAAATTTTCACTGGTCGGGTGAGGCAGCCAGCCGCAGCGACATTACTTTGCCGGGAAACCAGAGGGAGTTGCTCAAGGCCTTGAGGAAAACAGGCAAGCCAATTGTATTGGTGTTATTCAATGGTCGTCCACTAGACTTGTCGTGGGAAGCAGAGAATGTGGATGCCATCGTTGAGGCTTGGTATCCCGGAATCATGGCTGGTCATGCAGTG
>JAGPIS010000012.1:10759-21554 GCA_018054835.1 Breznakibacter sp.
GAAAACAGGCAAGCCAATTGTATTGGTGTTATTCAATGGTCGTCCACTAGACTTGTCGTGGGAAGCAGAGAATGTGGATGCCATCGTTGAGGCTTGGTATCCCGGAATCATGGCTGGTCATGCAGTGGCCGATGTCATCTCAGGTGATTACAACCCTTCGGCCAAGTTGGTGATGACTTTCCCTCGAAATGTGGGTCAAGTGCCGATTTTTTATAATGCTAAAAATACAGGACGGCCATTTAATGCCGAGCAACCTTCCGATTACCGTTCATCCTACATCGATGTGGAAAACACGCCGCTTTATCCATTCGGGTTTGGTTTGTCGTACACCACTTTTGAGTACAGCAACCTCCAACTTGATAAGCCCGAATTTGGCAGAGGAGGAGAAATAAAAGCTTCCATCCAGGTGCAGAATACCGGACAATATGATGGAGAGGAGATTGTTCAGCTTTACATTCAGGATATTACGGCTTCTGTTACCCGCCCGGTAAAGGAGCTGAAAGGTTTTGAAAAGGTATCACTGAAAGCAGGGGAGAGCAAGACCGTTGAGTTTACTATTGATGAGAAAACCATTGAGTTCTTGGGGCTGGATTTGAAGCCAGTTGCCGAAGCTGGTGATTTCAACCTTTGGATTGGCGCAAGCTCCAGTGATGAGTCGAACCATTTAATATTCCGCTTTAACTAATTGAAGATAGCCCCGCTAGGGGCTATTCTTCATTAATTAGGAATGGCCTTTTTCCATGCTATGCGTTTTTTCTTATTCATTCTATCGTTGTAAGCTTATGATGGTTTGAGAATAGATTATTTTAAATTGATCTACTTTTTAATTTCCTGTTATGTATAAGTTGTTGATGGTTTTTGTATTGGTGATTCTTAATTTTGCATCCCAGTTAGCAAAAGCTCAGAACGTTCCTCAATATGAAAAGAGAATGTTTATTAATGAGAATGATACCTTGTTGTACCGCATTTTGTATCCTGACAATTACGATCGATGTAAAAAATATCCTGTTTTGTTGTTCCTTCATGGGGCAGGAGAACGTGGCAACGACAATGAACGTCAACTAATCCTGGGTGGCGACTTGTTTCTCAAAGAAAAGGTTCGGAAGAACTATCCGGCAATTGTCGTTTTTCCCCAATGTCCTGTAACGGATATGTGGACTGCCAGAACCAAACATAAGGTTGAAGGGCAGAATTGGGTTTTTAATTTTCCTGTTGCCAAAGTCCCCCCGCGTCCGTCTGAATTGGTAAATTTGTTGATGGAAGAATTGATTAAGGAACAAAGCGTTGATCAACAAAGAATTTACATCATGGGTATTTCAATGGGAGGCATTGGGGCACTTGAGTTTTTACACCGTTGGCCGGGTAAATATGCTGCAGCTGCAATTATTTGTGGCGGACACGATTCCCGCCTCTCCGATAATTACAAACATATCCCCGTTTGGTTTTTCCATGGTGATGCCGATGATGTAGTGCCGCAATCCTACTCTCTTGAGGTATTCAATAAGATACGGAATGGGAATAAGCGAACCCGATACACAAATTACCCCAATACCAACCACAACAGTTGGGATAAGGCGCTTAAGGAACCAAAGCTTCTGAAATGGATGTTTAATAATTTAAAAGAAGAGTGATGATCCGATTAAAATATTTGGTGATTGGCGCAATTATGCTTTTTGCACCTGTTGTTAATGCACAGGAGGTTGTGCCACAGACCTATTGCAACCCTTTGGATATCGACTATACCTATATGGTCTATAATTCCAGCAGCAACATATCCTACCGGTCGGGTGCCGATCCTGCAGTGGTTGAGTTTCGCGGAGAGTATTACATGTTTGTTACCCGTTCGTTCGGTTATTGGCACTCCACTAACCTGGTTGATTGGTCGTTTATCAAGCCGGCTCAATGGTTTTTTGAAGGTTGTAATGCACCAACTGCTTTTAATTACAAAGACTCGCTTCTATATTTTGCTGGCGATCCGGCCGGTTATGGCAGCATTTTATACAGCGACGACCCCAAGAGCGGAAAATGGACGCCCACAGCCTCAATAACCAACGATATTCAGGATTCCGAGTTGTTTATCGATGACGACGGAAAGACCTACCTCTATTGGGGTTCTTCTAATGTTCATCCGTTACGTGTCAAGATGCTCAATAAGGACGACCGCATGCTCGAGACTGGCGAAAGGAAGGATTTGATTAATCTGGTGGAGGAGGAGCATGGTTGGGAGCAGTTTGGTGAAAATAACTTCCATCCAACGCTCAAAGAAGGGTATATGGAAGGTGCCTCAATGACCAAGCACAATGGTAAGTATTATTTGCAGTATGCAGCCCCCGGCACTCAGTTCAATGTGTATGGCGATGGTGCTTATGTTGGTGAAACTCCTCTTGGACCGTTTACTTATATGAAAAATAACCCAATGTGTTTTAAGCCTGGCGGTTTTGCCAATGGTGCTGGTCATGGTATTACCGTGAAGCAAACCAACGGGCAATACTGGCATTTTGCCACCATGGCTTTGGCCTCCAACTCCCATTGGGAACGACGGTTGTGTATGTTTCCCACATATTTCGACCAGGATGACTTGATGCACTCCGATACGCACTATGGCGATTATCCCCGTTATGCACCCAACCATTCAACCATGGCTGGACAACATTGTGGTTGGATGTTGTTGTCATATAAGGGCAAGGCTACTGTTTCATCCTCCCGGATGCAAGTTGTAAAAAGCACATCCACCGACGGCAATTTCGATTTCGCCGAAATGCCACTTGAGAAAAATGGGCATGGCAAAATCCTGTCCAAAGTACTGACCGATGAAAGCCCCAAATCATTCTGGGTGGCTGATTCCAACGACGCCGGCCAGTGGGTGGAGATTGAAATGTTGGCGCCTGGTAATATTTATGCTTTTCAGATGAATTTCCACGACCAGGAATCGGGCATTTATACTCGAACGGAAGGTTTGCGACATCGTTTCACCATTGAAACCTCAACCGATGGATTAACTTGGAAAACGGTTGTGGACAGAAGAAAAAGCTATAAGGATACCCCCAATGCCTATATTGTGTTGAATCAACCGGTAGAGGCAAAATATGTGCGGTATAAGAATATTGAAGTTCCTGGCAAAAATCTGGCCATGTCCGAAATACGTGTGTTTGGAATCGGGTTTGGTAAAAAACCCTCCAATGTGAAAGGTTTCACAATCAAACGTGAAGACGACCGACGCAACATTACACTAAATTGGTCACCTGTTAAAGGGGCACAAGGGTACAACATACGTTGGGGTATTACTCCCGATAAATTGTACCAGTCGTGGTTAATTTATGTGGATACAGAGCACTTTATGCGTTGTTTGGATCGAGATACTGAATACTATTTTTCTATTGAGGCTTTCAATGAAAATGGTATTTCGGGTTGTACAAAACCAATTCTTGTTAAATAATATCGATCAGTATTTTGTTTTAACAGACTAATTAGAATTAAAAATTATAGAGGTGAGATGAGTGGCCAGGGAAGATTGACCACTTTAAATTAAAGTAAGAAACATGAAGATATTTTTAGTTGTTTTTGCTTCGATGTTTTTTTTGGGTGCGCACGCCCAAAAAAGTGATCATCAAATCATCGAAGAGTTATTGCACAACACCATTAAATTTTACCAGATGTTGAGGGCTGACAATGGGTTGTATTATGATTATGTGAGCACGGAGGGGCAAACAAATCGCGGTTCCGCAGCTAATATCGGCATGGGTCTGGTGGCACGGTGTGTGGCCACTGAAATGGGATGGACTACTACGGCCGAAGAAGAGATTATTGAGTCCTTGGAATCGGTACTAGGATATAACGACAGTGGCATCAAGCTGGCGCGTACTGCAGAGAACTGTTTTATCCACTTTTTTGATATAGAAACCGGAAAGGCGATAGGAGAAGATTGGAGCCCCATCGACACAGACTTAATGCTTGGGGGTGTGTTGTTTGCTAAGCGCTATTTCAATGAGAACGAGGTGATTGCCAAATATGCTGACGAGTTGTATAATATGGTTAACCACTCTTTGTTTATTGGAGATTGGACTAAAGGTCAAATTTCACTAAAGATGAAGGACGACGGTTCGCCTTTCGGACAATATACCCTGCCCTATAATGAATATATGATTGTGGCCTGGTTGGCGAAAAACCATGCCAAGAAGAAAAATGCACCAGCCATTAAGCTTTGGGATGCCTGGTATGGAGCACCAGAGAATTTGCCGTTGGCAACTTACACGTCGCGTGCGGGTGAATGCTTCAAAGTGCCCACCGACCATGCTACAACGGGTGAGTTTACCTCGAATTTCACCTTCATGTTCAATTATATTTTTGTACACGAGTTTTCAACCAGCCAGTTTTATCACAAGGCAATGCGTCAGGCTGCCTTGGCCGACCGCGCTTGGTGGCACGATCGTATCGACCTTGATGCCATGGGTAAACAAGCTTACGAATGGGGCACAACAGCAGGTGTCGGTTTGCGCGAACGCAACGGAGATTTTGAAGAAGGATATGCTGTTGATCGTATTTGTAAATTAGAACACGTTGGAACCAATCAGGATCGTAATCAGGGTCAAAATATAGCATTGAGTGCGATGGCAGGGTATTCGCCAGTGTTGCCCGATCTGGTGCGCAAAGATTTGATTGCCGTCTATCGCGATCCTAGGGGATTGGGTAAAATGGCTTTGCCTGCCCATCCGGGCATCTCTGATGGGGGTGATTATGTTCTATGGAAATACAGTTACCGCGACCTTAATTGGCGTCCTTCAAAAGTTGAAGGGGTTGATTATGCCTGCATGTTGCTGGGCTTGGCCGCCTTGCCCGAAATGTTGGGCGTGTCTTTCTTTCAAGAATATAACGATTTTTTCAATCCTGGAAAACCTAATTATCAGCGTCGGAAATAATGGAGTTGAAGTGCCTATGAGTTTTGTTTTTTTTATGTGAGGCTTTACTCGTGGATGAGAATCAATGATCAGGATAAAAAAACCCGGAAGCAATTGGCTTCCGGGTTTTTTTAAGGCGGTTCGATTAGCCTATCAATTCAGCATATTGTTTGGCATCCAATAATTCCTCGAGCTCAGCTGGATTCGATATTTCGATTTTGATCATCCAACCCTCGCCGTAAGGCTCTTTGTTAACCAATTCGGGTGTTGATTCCAACTCGGGATTCACCTCGATGATTTTTCCGCTTAAAGGCATAAAGAGATCCGAAACAGTTTTAACAGCTTCGATGGTGCCGAATACTTCTTCTTTCTCAAGATCTTCGCCTTCGGTTTCGATTTCAACAAACACGATGTCGCCCAATTCGCCTTGTGCAAAATCGGTAACCCCTACTGTAGCTATGTTGCCGCTTACAGTAACCCACTCATGGTCTTTTGTGTACTTAAGATTTTCTGGTATATTCATGATGATGTCAAATTTGTATTGATTAATCAAAAATAAGGAATTTATTATGAATTTCTACTATCCTCAATAATTCAACGGTTGCGGCTTGTAATTGGGGGTTTGAGTTAATTTATTGATTTTTAATCAATAAACTGGGTTTTTATTGATTTTATCCCTGTAAAGCTAATAAAAATCATGTTGTCTGTCTGTCTCTTGTAGCATCAGGATCATTTTTTGGGTGTCAGGATGGCGAATGGGATAACCATCTCTTCCAGCGAAATGCCTCCGTGCTGAAAGGTGTCCTTGTAATAGCCCACATAGTAATTGAAGTTGTTGGGATAGGCGAAAAAATCGTTGTTGGTGGCAAAAATGTAGCTGGTCGAAATGTTGGGCTTGGGGAGGGCGGCCTTTTCGGGTTGCTTGATTTCAAAAACCTCCTTGGGGTTGTAGCCCAGGTTTCGTCCTTGCTTAAATCGCAGGTTGGTGTTCACAGCCTTGTCGCCAACCACTTTCACGGCGTTGGTTACCTTGATGGTGCCATGGTCGGTGGTGATCACTATTTTCACCCCTTTTTCTTTGAGGCGGTCCAGCAGCTCCCTGAGTGGGCTGTGGCGGAACCAGCTCTGGGTTAAGGAGCGGTAGGCCGGTTCGTCCGCGGCCAATTCCTTAATCATCTTCACCTCCGTGCGGGCATGTGAGAGCATGTCCACGAAGTTAAACACAAAGGCGTTGAACTGGTTTTGAAGGAACCTGGGCAGTAGGTCGATCAATCGTTTTCCGCTTTCGGCGTCGTTCACCTTGTAATAACCATATTTGATGTTTTTGCGGAACCGTTCGAAAAAGGTGCGCAACAATTCGCTTTCATATTGGTTTTTGCTTCCTTCATCCTCTTCTTCTGTCCAGAACTGCGGGTACATCTGCATCAGCTGGGCGGGCATTAATCCGGAGAAAATAGCATTGCGTGCATATTGTGTGGCGGTTGGTAATATGCTGTAATATTGGTCGTCGGTAATATTGAATTCCGAAGATAGTTCGCGCTTGATCATTTCCCACTGATCCAGCCTGAAGTTATCGATCAGGATGAAGCAGACGGGTTCGCCGGTTTCTAGCATGGGCAGGATGCGTTTTTGCAGCAGCTTGTTCGACATCAGCGGGGCATCCTCATCCTGAATCCATTCCATGTAGTTCTTCTTGACAAAACGGGCAAAGCTGGCATTGGCCTCATTCTTTTGCATGCGCAGTACGTCGTCCATCATATTTCCGGTGTTCTGGAGCTCCAGTTCCCAATACACCAGCTTCCGGTAGGCGGTAATCCAATCCGCGTGGCTGTTGCATTGTTCAATCTCCATGGCCAGTTTTTGGAATTCTGCCTGGTAAGCGTTTGTGGTGGTTTCGGCAATCAAGCGTTTGCTGTCGATGTTGCGTTTGATCGACGATAATATCTGGCTGGGATTCACCGGTTTGATAATGTAGTCGGCTATCTTGCTGCCAATGGCTTGATCCATGATGTCCTCCTCCTCACTTTTGGTGATCATCACCACCGGAATCTCCGGGCGGAGGGCTTTTATCCGGGTCAGGGTTTCCAATCCCGACAAACCCGGCATATTCTCATCCAAAAAGATAAGGTCGAATGGGTTTTCCGCAATCAGCTCCAATGCATCCGTTCCGTTGGTTGCTTTGCTCATATTGAACCCCTTTTCGGTTAAAAATAGGATGTGTGCCTTTAGGTATTCAATTTCATCGTCAACCCATAATATGTTTATCTTTCCGCTCATGGCTTTTTCTTATTTTTGTTGATCGATAAATGATTTGTATCCTTTGATCTCTTTGTTTTCCAACAAAAGCTGGTAGTTGGTTTCGTTGATGAAAATGAAATGGTGGTCGGATCCTGGAAAATTGTTCATCAAAAAGCTGTTCGACGTGATGCTGGTGATGTAATCTTTGGCCGCCTGTTTGGTTTTGAATCCTGTGACTTTTATCACCCGGTGTGTGGTTCCCAAGTCCGTGGTCTCGCCATGGAGCTCCTCGCCATAATTGTTGATGGTGAAGTTGGTGATGATCGTTTGGATCTTCCGCAGGTCGATTCTTCCTTTCTTGATCAATATTAGAGCTGCATAGCTGCTGCCATCGTCGTTGATAAAAATTGGTTTTTCCTCCGGTGTTGGCAACTGAACCGCAACGGCTTCGTTTTGTGGCTCTTCCGTCTTTATCGGTTTTGTTTCCACAGGTTCCGGTTGGGCGGCAACCTCCGTAACCTCTGCCGGCTTTGGCTTTTGAGCCGGTAATTCTTTTGTCTTTTCAGGTTTGGCTGGTTCTTGGATGGCCGTCAGGTAATGCTCCTTGAAGAATTTCAGGTAGGCCGCCAAATTTCCCGATAAAACAAGGTTTTTGATGTTATTGTCCGAAACCACCACAATCTCCGGATTGCTCAAGCCAGCCCCAGAGAACAACTTACTTTGCTCTCGGATGGTGTAGAGGTAGTCCAGTGCCTCGATTTTGTTCTTTAATCCCTTCACCAGTAATAGTTTGGTTTGATCGGGCAGTTGTTGTTGTTCTATTTCGTAATCGGCCAGTAAGAAACGGCCAAAGTTGTAATCGGCCATGTTGTATTGCAGCTGGGCCATATTGGTGGCGGAGTCCCCAATAATAATGGCGCAGTGACCCTCGTAGGGGGAGTATAGGAAAGGCACCTGTTGTGTGGCAACCAATTCGGGAGCGGAGGCCGTTTGACTTTTTTCGGTCATCATGGAGCGGTATGGCGTTGCTTTAATTGGTTGGCGCCCCTTTTCCACTTCGCTGATCAGTTGTGCGGCAAATTTTGCCTCTTCAGTGCCCGGATAGTCGGCCACAATGGTTTTGAGCGTTTGATTAAACGGTTCCGAATCGCCTAACTTGGCATACGATAAAGCTTTGATCAGGCAGTATTTGGCTATGTAGGGGTTTTCCTCAGGATAGGGCATTGCCTGTGCTATCGCCTGGGTGAAATCGTTCATCAGGTAATGCGTATAGGTTGCTTCATAATGTTTTTCCACAGCCACGCGCTGCGCTTCCAGTTTTTCGAAGAAGAGCGGGTCGTTCAGGTAACGGGCAAATTTGCTTCCCGGATTTTCCTTGGTGATCAGTTCCTTTAATCGTGCCATCTGCATCTTATCTTCCAGCTTTTCGTAAGCCTGATAGAGGCCTACCAGAGAGTTATGACGGTTCAAGGTTTGCGGGTACTCCTTGAGCAAACGCTCATAACATTGAGCCGCCGAACGGTAATCCTGCACCAGATTGTTCAGCAGGTTGCCACTCTCGAAAAGGGACTCCTCAATGGTCTTATGGCTTTTTTGTTTGGCCTGTTCGGTCAAAGGTATATCCGCCAACAACGACTCTTTTGTGGCAACTGCTGTGCTTTGTTGTGTTGGCTCCTTAACTGTATTCCCATCCTGTCTTGATTGGAGAGTATCTTTCTGGTTCATGCCGGGCTCTTCGTAAGGCATGCCAGGTTCCTGATAGGTGTCTTCTGGAGGTAGTGAAGTTTTAACACTCCTGCGCCAGTTGTCCTCATTTTTCCGTTTGCCCCAGCGTCTTTCAAACTCCAGCTTACCAGCTCCCGTGGCGCTTACATTGTAAAAGTACCATTTCGATCCTTGCGCAGCCATTGCTTGGTTTTTACTATTACCATCGTTTCTGAAAAAGGGATCGCTAAAGGCTGATTGGGTGGCTTGTTGTTTTTTATCCAGTTCTTGTTTTTGCTTGTCCAACATCTGGTTGATCCTGGCCATCCGCTCTGCCTCGGGGAGTTGAGCCAAAAGCAGTAGGGAATCCTGCTGGCGAATCGCCTTTAGGTGACCGGATAGTTTTTGGAGGTGGTTGTGCCGTTCGCTCACCTGGTCGAAGCCGGGGTGGCGCGTGTTCAAAAAGACAACGGCACTGTCGTAGGCTTCAAAGGCCTCGATATATTGTGGCTTTTTGTAGAAAATATCGCCCAAGGCCAAAAATGACAACCCTTTTTGGCGGTCATTGCCGCTGCTTTTTTCGATGGACAATCGGTAGTTACTTATTGCTTGTTTCTTCTCGCCCATGTTCGATTTCAGGTTTCCAAGCGCGTAATATATCTGGTCGAGATACTCTTTGTTTTTTTTGTCGCGGATCAGTTTGTTGAGTGTTTTTTCAGTTTCCGCAGCACCTGTAGAGCCCTTTACCACGCTGGCCATATTGATGCGGGCATTGAAGGCCATCTCGTAGTCGGGGTTGTTTTTTGCCACGAGCCTGTATGAGGTGGCTGCGTCATCTTTTTTTTCCAACATTTGGTATAACTGGGCCAATATGTATTGGTAGCGGAATCGAAAATGTCTTTTTTTCGTGTTTTTCGCTGCCTTCTCCAAATAGGGCAATGCTTCGGCGTATTTCCCTTGCGTCATCAGTAGGTTGGTATAGGCAGCCATGTAATTGGCATATAGCGTTTCTGGCGCCATGCCATCCAGGTCGTAGCTCTCCATCGCGGCTTGGGCATTGGTGTATTGTTCCAGGTTGATGTAGGCCTTCGAAAGCCATATCAGGGCATCATAACGTGCTTCCGATCCTTCGTATTCGCGGTTGATGTACTCGAGGGTGCTGATTGCTTCTTGGTTTTCGTGTTTCACCACTTGGGCTTTTCCCATCAGCAGCCAGGCATCGTCAACCATGGGGTTGTACTCGTTTTTATTCATGAAGCTTTTGTAGCGCTCGCTGGTATTGCCCGATTGACGTTTGGGTTTTGCCGTGATGGAGTGTTTGTTGATGAGTTTCTTGCTTTTTTCGATGGCTCTGTCCATTTCCGAATCGGCTTTTTTGGCCAACTCCTTGTCCGATTCATAATAGATGGGAAGCAACGTGGTGTAGTCGTTTTTCGAAGCGTCCCGCATGTTTTTCTGCCCTTCCAAAAAAGCTTGGTTTCCGTTGTGGTAAACATTGTAATAAGAGGTGAGGGTATGGTAGTTTCGGCTCGTCCAAGTGTTCTTCTTAACCGAACAGCCGGTGATGATGATACATACGATGGTGAAAAGTGCCTGCCTTCTGAATTGCATGGATTGCGTTGAAATGGTTCGACTATTGTTATAAACTATATTTTAGCAAAAATATTTTATTCATTGGCAAAATAGCTATTAATACCCGTAACATTTTATATTTTTACATAAATCAATGGTTTTTGTATGAACATTCATGTGATAGAGGATGAGCCTGGGTTTAATAGGCTGTTGGTGGAGAGCCTGAAGCAATTTAGGGAGAGCAGTGTTCTTACCTTCACCAACGGACACGATTACATCGCTTACTTGCAAGGCTTGGCTTCGCCATTTGACCTTCCGGCTGTGATTACGCTCGATTTAATGTTGCCCGATATCGACGGCATCGAGTTGCTTAAGCGGATCTATCA